>DATIBT010000054.1:0-31912 GCA_035457345.1 Saccharimonadales bacterium (SeqCode)
GTTATAAGTTCGCGCAGGCATTTGGGCGGAGAGGGGACGCACTTGAAGTTGGAGGTGCGCGATGTAAAAGGCAACCGTTGGTCGCTCATCGGTTTTAGCATGGCGCAAAAGTACGTGCACGATGTGGGCGAGGAGGTGCAGGTCTGGTTTAGATTGCTCGAAAATGAATGGCGTGGCGTCGTTAAGCTGGAGGGGCAATTGCTCAAGGTCGCGTACTCTAGCGGCTCGTGATATACTCTGTTCATCCCGAAGGAAAGGGGAGTAAGGATGGACACCGTCCTGCATGACATCCTGTCTAAAGAGGCGCGCCAAGCTTTTGACTGGGCGGCCGAGCATGCTCTGCCCGGGAGCGTTTGGGTCTTCGATGGTCCGGTGGGTAGCAAGAGCCACGTCTACTTCATGGTGGTTGACTATGAAACCCTGTGCGATCCGTACGACGGTTGCACAATGGAGATTGGCAGGTTCCAGTACAGCAGCGGTTCAGGTTTCCCTAAGAAGGTTACGCCAGACGAGCTGCCGGACTGGTTCCGGGACAGTGTGGGCGGCCGGCCCTCGTATATCACCGCCCTTAGCATGAAGCGGTTCAGCGACGGCTGTCGCCTGGGAACGAGCAGGAAACATCTGTGATCTCTCGGGTGAGTGGGAAAGGGGACGGCTATGAGTGACATTGAAACACACCACTCATAGCCGCCCCGAAGAAACAAGCAAGGCAAAGGCTTGCAACCTCGCCCCTGTTCTGCTAGAGTTGTTACGTATATGATTCAAGTTACTCGTAAAGATTCAAACGAAGCCAACGAAAACCTTATTCGCCGCTTCAACCGCAAAGTCCAGCAATCTGGTATTCTTTCGCACGTCAAAGGCCTGCAATACTTTGAGAAGCCAATCAGCAAGGTGGAACGCCGCCGCCGCGCTATTGTTCGCAAAGCCCGCAAAGCAGATAAGCTCATGCGCATCCGCTTGGGTCGCTAATGCTGAAAGACAAACTTACTCAGGACATTAAAACAGCACTTCTGTCTGGCAATAAAGCCCGGGCAGAAGTTTTGAAGTCGCTTAAAAGCGCCATCCTCTATGAAGAGGTTGCATTGAAGGTCCGCGAAGAGGGCTTGCCCGATGACAAGATCGAAGTTGTCCTTGCTCGCGAAGCCAAAAAGCGCGCTGACGCCGCCGACCTCTACGCAAAAAACGGCCAGCAGGAACGCGCAGATGCCGAACTTGCCGAAAAAACCATCATTGAAGAATATCTTCCCAAGCAATTGGGCGACGAAGAACTGCAAACGATTGTTGATGAAACCGTTAGCGAGCTCGGCCCTAACGCACAGATGGGTCCAGCTATTGGCGCCGTCAAAGCCAAAGTCGGCACAAGCGCCGATGGTGCGCGCATTGCGGCTGCTGTTAAAGCAAAACTAGTTGGTTCGTAAAAGGAGACACGTAAGTGATAGTTTTCTTTGGCCCAGCGGGTGCAGGTAAAAGCGTCCAAGGGCAAATTCTAGCCGCCCGCTACGGATGGCGCTGGTTAAGTACTGGCCAGTTGTTGCGTGACACACACGACCCCGAAATCTTGAAAGAAATGGGGACTGGCAAACTTATCCCCGATGAAATTGCGAATAAAGTGGTCGAAGAGGCTTTGCACCGCTCTAAAGATATTAACCGCGTCATTATGGACGGCTATCCTCGAGAGCTAAAGCAGGCTAAGTGGTTGCTTAGCATTTTGCCGAAGCATGAGCGTGAGATTAAGCTGGTTATTGTGCTGGAAGTGCCCCAATCAGAAATTGAACACCGCCTCACTATCCGCGGTCGGGCTGACGATACGCCAGATGCCATCAAACACCGCTTGCATATTTACCGCGACAAAATTTATCCAATTCTGAATTACTTTAACCAAGAAAAAATTACTATCGCACACATAGATGGCACTGGTACGGTGGGCGAGGTGCATGACAGGGTGGTTTCGGAGCTAGAATCGTGTTCACTCGTGTAAAGACACAATCTGAAATTGAGGCAATGCGCGCCAGCGGGCAGATATTGGCATCTGTTTTAAAAAAGATTAATGCCACTGCCGAGCCTGGCATGACCGGACTGGACGCATCGCAAATTGCCAAGACCGAGCTGAAAGCGCATGGGGCTATCGGTACTTTTTATGGCGTACCTGGCCGTCCACCGTTCCCAGATGTCATTTGCATTTCAATTAATGATGAAGTGGTGCACGGTATACCAGACAGCCGCCAGTTTAAGGACGGCGACGTTGTCAGTTTTGATTTTGGCGTCACTTATGACGGCATGGTTACTGACAGCGCGTTCAGTAAGGTTATCGGCAAATCTACCAAGACGAAACAAAATTTGCTCAAAGCAACCGAACGCAGTATGTATGCCGGCATTGAACAACTCAAGAATGGTGTTCGTGTGGGTGATATTGGCAGTGCTATACAAAAAGTGCTCGACGCGGCTAATCTTGGTATTGTGCGTGATTTAGTTGGTCACGGCGTTGGCCACGAGATGCACGAAGATCCGAACATTCCAAACTACGGCGTGAGCGGCACGGGCCCAACGCTTAAAGCTGGTATGACGATCGCAATTGAGCCAATGGCGACCGTTGGCAATCCCGCAGTCAAAATGTTGGGCGATGGCTGGACTATCAGTACCGTTGATGGTAGCTTAGCTGCGCATTTTGAGCATACTATTCTTATCACAGAAGACGGCTACGATATCCTTACAGCTTGGTAGCTACCAATCGGTACGGTATTATAAGATTCTGGCAATATTCGTTCTTTAACCCGATTGGGGCGAGGTGGCAAAAGTTCTGACTGCATGGCTGCCGTTGTTGGCAGGCGTGTTGCTGCTGCTTGGTGGTTCGGCCTATCTGTTGGCCAGGAAGCCGCGTACAGGTCTGGGTGAGTTGAAGTCGCTTGAACGGGCGTTGCATAGTCGTCGCATGGCCGCCAAATTGGTTGTTGGGGTGTTTGTGAGCACAACAGCCATCTTGTACTTGATGACAATCATGCTGGAGCTACGCCTGCCGTTAGTGATTGCTTACGTGACTCTTGCTGTTGGCGCCATCTTTTTCCTGGCGTTTTTGGTGTTCTCGATTGCACGTCTGTTCGACAGTACGCGGAAGCGTCTGTTGGCTGGGATATTCCCGCTAGCAGTGGGCGCCGCCTGGCTGGTATGGCCCAACTGGATCACGGTTGATCTGGTGGCGATTATGTTGGTTATCTGCTGCCTGAGTGTATATCTGCAACTGACACTCAACTTTAGAGGGGTGGCGTTGGTGGTTGGCGCGTTGTTCCTGTATGACATCGTCAACGTCTACATCACCAAGCGGATGCTGGTGCTCGCCGCTCAGGTTCTGGGACCTCCAGGAGCGGAAAATGAGCGCCCGCTGCCGATGATGATCATCGTGCCGCGAAATTGGTCCCCCGATGCAACTCCGGCTGCGGCCTTGGGACTAGGAGACATCGTATTCCCGGGCCTCCTGATCATGATCGGCGCCGTACTGGCGTACCGCCACCACCGGCCCACAATTATTTATTGGGGGTTGGGTGGATACACCGCTGGCATGATAGCGGTCTTCGCCATTCTGTATTTCGCAAGGGTGGGGCAACCGGCTTTGCTGACGCTGTACCCTGCCGTGTTGATAGGGGTGCTGGTTGGCGCTAAGCGTGCCGGGCTGTTGAAGGAGCCCTTCGCCCTGCGCCATCCTTCGCTGCGGCGGACGGAGTCATCAACACCCAACGGCTAGGTCGGGCGCGAGAACGATGCCACCCTGGCGGATCAGAAGATCGGTCCGCCAGGGGTGTCCACGTTTTTTACTGCGGTGCGTTGCGCGAAACGCACCATAACCGCTATACTTGAAATTATGCAAGAAACTATTCGCTATGCGGTCGGTGTCGACGTTGGCACAACGACCGTACGATGTGTCATCGGTACCATCGATGGTGCTAGTCCTGGCCCAACTATTGTTGGCGTGGGCACTGCGCCTAATAATGGCATGCGAAAAGGAGTGGTAGTTAATATTGTCAACACAGCCCAGGCAATTGACCGAGCGCTCGACGAAGCCGAACGTATGAGCGGCCACCAAGTTGAGTCTGCCAGTATTGCTATTAACGGTTCGCACATTATGGCTATGAGCTCCAAAGGTGTTATTGCGGTCAATTCCCAAAACCAAGAGATAACCGACGAAGATCTGGCCCGCGCCCAAGAGGCAGCAACGGTAGTGCAGCTGCCTGCAAATCGTGAGATCCTTCAGGTGACGCCACGTAACTACCAGCTTGATGGCCAGGAAAATATTAAAGATCCGCTTGGTATGAGCGGCGTGAGGCTTGAGGTAGATGCGCATGTTATAACCGCCCTAAGTCCGCACGTTAAGAATGTGTACAAGAGCTTTGAGATGACTCAGACTCATGTTAATACCTTGCTTGTGGCGGGCATTGCGTCGGCAAAAGCTATTCTTACGCCGCAGCAAATGGAAAACGGGGTGGCTGTTATTGATTTTGGTGGCACTACGACAAGTGTTGTCGTGTTTGAAGAGGGCGATTTGCAGCATGTGGCTGTATTACCAATGGGAAGTGTAAACATTACTAACGACTTGGCTATTGGATTACGTACTGATCTAGATATAGCGGAGGCCGTGAAGCTTGAGCATGCAAGCGCTACGCCAGCTGGAAAAGACGCACCCAAGACGGTGGAGTATAAGCATGGAGATGATACTCATACGTTCGATACAAAAGACCTGGATATGATAGTCGGGGCTCGCCTTGATGAGATTTTTGAGCTCGTCGATAAGGAGCTGGCGTCTATCGACCGTTCAGGCAAATTACCGGGGGGTATTGTACTAACCGGCGGTGGGGCTAATTTACGCCACTTGGCCGAGTATGCCAAGCACAAGTTGCGGCTTCCTGTGCGTGTCGCACAATTTAGCAGCCTGAGTGGTATGAGTGACCGTGTTGCTAAACCTGAATTTGCCACGGCCATCGGCCTTATGATGGCCGACATGTCCCACATGGGCGAGGCGCCGGCTGGCGGAAAACGCGCAAAGGGTGATGCGAGCACTAAGAGCGGCCAGGCAGCTACGAAGTTGTTCAAGTCTGCCGGCAATCTGTTTAAGAAGTTCAAACCATAAACACAAATTGTGTTCAGTCCGAACAATACGGGCTGAGCGCGTAAAATTACGCGAACAAGGCATATGCGCATTTACAAAACCCGTGTATACTAATTGTGAACAACCGGGGGACCTATACAAAATGCCTGAAGTTAAACCAGCTGATATCCAAACCTTCGCCACTATAAAAGTGGTTGGCGTTGGTGGCGCCGGCGGTGCTGCAATCAATCGTATGGCCGACGCCGGCCTGAACGGCGTCCAATTTATTGCCGTTAACACCGATGCACAAGCACTGCACAACTCAGCCGCAAACGTAAAGATTCATATTGGCCGCGAAACTACTCGAGGTTTAGGCGCAGGAGCCGATCCGGCTGTCGGCCAAAAAGCGGCTGAAGAAACCAAAGACGAAATCAAAAAGGCCGTCGAAGGTGCCGACTTACTCTTCATCACCTTAGGCGCTGGTGGCGGCACGGGTAGTGGCGCGGGTCACATTGTTGCCGAGATCGCCCGCGAATTAGGTATTCTGACCGTTGGCGTGGTTACTAAGCCCTTTAGTTTTGAAGGTGAGAAGCGCCGTCAAAATGCCGACTGGGCGATCACCAAGCTTGGTCAGCAAGTGGACACGCTTATCACCATCCCTAACGATCGCTTGTTGCAAACCATCGACCGCCGTACGCCGCTGCTTGAAACGTTCAAGATTGCCGATGATGTGCTGCGCCAGGGCGTACAGGGCATCTCGGAGCTTATTACCGAGCACGGCCTTATTAACCTCGACTTTGCCGACGTAAAAACCATTATGCAAAATGCCGGTAGTGCGCTTATGGGTATCGGCCGTGCAAGCGGTGAAAACCGTGCTGTACAGGCCGCTCAGCAGGCGATTGAATCACCGCTTCTTGAGGTTTCTATCGACGGCGCTCGTGGTGTCCTGTTTAACATCACTGGCGGCTACGACATGAGCATGCACGAAATCAACGAGGCCGCCGAAGTTATTACCAACGCGGTTGCGCCAGACGCGAATATTATCTTTGGTGCCACGCTCAAGCCTGAGCTCGAAGATGAATTGATTATCACCGTTATTGCCACTGGTTTCGACAGCGCTTATTTCCGCGAAAAGGCGGGCCAAATAGCTGCTGCCGAACAATCCGCTCCTGCTGCGACGCCTGCGCCAGCCACCGATGATGCGACTCAGGCGGTGCAGGACGACGATATTAAAAAAATTGACATGGACCTAGATAAAGACGACAAAGAAAAAGCCAGCGCTGATTTTACAAAAAAAGAAGAAGAACCAAAGCGCAACATCTGGCACTATGACGACGAAGCTGACACGCCAGCCTTTCTTCGCCGCCGCAAAAAAGACGACTAGTATTGTCATCTGACCCAATAAATTTTATTATATAGGCAATCCCCAAGATTCAGACCCTAGGAGCTGATACGAGGTGGCACTTTTGTTAGTGGTACTGGTCATTCTTTTGGCTGTGGGCGTGATCGTATGGCTATGGAGGAATCCGGATGGCCGAAAAGGCTTGGCCTCTGTAGCTGGCGCTGCCAGACCAGATGTCGACGAGACCACGCCAGGCGGCGGTGCCCGTGCGTCATCCATCAGCACGGCCGCTTCTAGTAGTGGCGGGCCGCTTCCACCCCGTCCAAGGGTGGGAAGCGTGCTGGAACAGGTTAGACGGTTGTGCGGAACTCCAAACACAACCGACGCCTGGCTGTACGTCCCTGATCCGCGACAGCAGCGACTAGTGGGAGACGGACCCTCACGTGAGTACTACATGCGTGTCAACCCCGACCCGGAGGTGCCTGGCGGATATACGGTCGAGCGTCTCGAAGCCGAGGGCCGAAAGGCCGGCCCCTTGGATGTGCACGTGTTCTTTGTGGCGCCGGGCGGTCAGGTCTCGCAGGGCACCAGCAAAGTAGTCGGCGAGCCCGTGGGGGCGGATTTGAAATTCCGTATCCCACCCCCCAAGGACTCCACAGGAGACGTCATCAGGTTTCCCATGACTACCGACGCTGGCCGAGCCGAGATCACAAGGCTGGCAGCACAACTGTCTCGCGCCCAGCTGCGCGACGACGAGTAAAGATGAACGGGGAGTGCCGCACTCGTGCGGCTCGCTGGCCGAGTCGGCCACTCCCCCATGAAATTATTATCTCTTGGCAAAGGGCGGCGATGATCGTCGAACCCGAGGATCTGGCCGCACTAGCTGATCAGCTGGAAGTGGCAAGTCCGTCCGACGCGTCGTAAGGGGTGGTGTGGTTGCGGTAAGGCATGCGGCCACACCCCACTTTTTGAATGTAGCGTAGAAATTATGACAAGGACAGTACTAGGGCGGGCCGGCAGTAGCCCTTAGCGGCACTGCTGCCCGCCCTTGGTGTACCAACTACTGATAATGCAGGTCATCTGATTGTCGCTTGAGGTCGCGGATGGTATTTCCCAGAAGGCCCGCTCGCCCGAGTAGCGCGGCGGCATCGTACGGCGGGCTGTTGTAAATGGCGCGCAGGCCATCGAGGTCCTCTTCTAGCTTTGCCGCTTCTATTGCCAGTGTTCCTTGGTTGCGCCGGATGGTGATGAGCCCGCACAGCGCCAGGAGCGCACGTTCAAGTGACAGGCTATCGAAGTTGCCGTCGCCAGGGTCCCTGCTGAACGCACGTGCCAGCAAGTGGTTGTGTCGTCGAGGGTCGATGAGGGCGAGAGAATAGTTGAAGAGATTAGCCTTTTCGGCTTCCACGGCAATCCCGATAGTGTTACCGAGCGCCTCAACCTCGTCGAGTTCTCCCTTTTTCAACTTGTCGCGCAGCACTGCGAGTTGCTCCCGCGCCCCGGTTAGTACGTCTAACGAATTAGCGATTTGGTTTGCGAGGCTGTCGAGATTGGCATTGTTTTGTACCTGTCGCAGTCTTTTGACTTCGGTATCCAGCTCGTGCAACTTTCGCAGAGCCTGTCCAGTGCGGACAACCAGTGATCGCTTGAGCGTGGTCAGCCGCGCCGTACGTTGTTTTTTTGATTCTGTCAAAGCTACCTCAAGGTTTGTAGTGGTTGGTACGCCATTCCCGTGGCGCACCAGGGAAAGTAGGCTTATTCTACAAGCCAATTGACGCAAAAGCAACTGACGAACAACACTGTATGTTGTGCTTTAAACTATTTTCATAACCTACATATAGCGCTATGCTTGTATTTAGCTACACTACAAATTGCCATGTAGCGTGGAGAAAAGGTTTAACTATATCAGATGAAGTGCCCAAATTGTCAGCACAGCGAAAGTAAAGTGATTGAGTCCCGCGACGTTGCGGGCGGTGAGAGTATACGCAGGCGGCGTGAATGCTTGCATTGCCAGCACCGCTATACAACCTACGAACGACTCGAACGCCCTGCGATTACCGTCATCAAAAAAGACGGCACGCGCCAGCTGTACGATCGCGCAAAATTGGTGAGTGGTCTCGAGAAGGCCTGCGAGAAAACCACCATCACAAGCGACCAGTTTGAGGAACTCGTTAGCCGTATGGAAAAGGCAATCTACGACCATGCCGATGGTCAGATTACCTCGCAGCAGATTGGCAACATCATCATGGATTCACTTGCAAGCATCAACCAGGTGGCGTATGTCCGGTTTGCGAGCGTGTACCGCAACTTTACTGATATAGAAAGCTTTGAAAGGGAACTGTCGCGGATTAAAAACCGCATTTCAGCCCGAACATAAACAAAATGCTTGCGCTTTAACTAGGACTTGGTGTAAAACAAAGGGTAGCAAGTGCTAGTTGTGAGAGACTTGGCGCAAAGCAAACAAAAAACAAATTAATACAATCAACTGGAGGGGGTAGGTTTATGGCGGACGCAACTGCGACGCTGGCGCTTGGGCGCTATTTTACGGAGGAAGGCGTACATCCGTATGACATGCTTACTTGGGTTAAGCGCGACTCAAAAATAATTAACCCAGGCACTGGCAAGACGGTCTTCGAACAAAAACAAGTTGAGTTTCCTGACACCTGGAGTCTCAACGCGATTAACATTGTGACGCAAAAGTACTTTACCGGTACGCCTGGTACGGCTGAACGCGAAAAGTCTCTGCGTCAACTGATTGACCGCGTAGCAGACACTATTACAAAGTATGGCTACGAGAACGGTTATTTTGTCAGCGAGCAAGAAGCTGACGTATTCAACGAAGAGTTGAAGTACATTTTAGTCACCCAGCGCGCAAGCTTTAACAGCCCTGTCTGGTTTAATATTGGTGCTCCTGAGCGCGCTCAGCAAGCCAGCGCCTGCTTTATTTTGCAGGTCGAAGACACCATGCAATCTATCCTTAACTGGTACCGCGAAGAAGGCATGATCTTTAAGGGCGGTTCTGGTTCTGGGTTGAACGTGAGCACCATTCGCTCATCGTACGAGCCACTTGGCAAGAGCGCTGGTACCGCCAGTGGTCCGCTCAGCTTTATGCGCGGCGCCGACAGCTCAGCTGGTGCCATTAAGAGTGGTGGCAAGACCCGCCGCGCCGCCAAGATGGTAGTACTGAACGTCAGCCACCCTGACGTGGAAGAGTTTGTCTGGTGTAAGGCTCGCGAAGAGCGCAAAGCCCACGCCCTGCAAGACCTCGGCTTCGACATGGGCATCAACGGCAAAGACAGCATCAGCATCCAATACCAGAACGCCAACAACTCTGTCCGCGTGAACGATGACTTCATGCACGCCGTAGAAAACGACGAAGAGTGGAACTTGGTTGGTGTCAAAACCAAGAAAGTCTACAAGACTGTCAAAGCCCGCGACCTGTGGCGCCAGATTGCCCAAGCTGCTTGGGAGTGTGCCGACCCTGGCATCCAGTACGACACGATCATCAACGATTGGCACACCACGCCAAAAGCTGGCCGCATCGAAGCAAGCAACCCATGCTCAGAGTACATGCACCTCAACAACTCTGCCTGTAACCTGTCTAGCATCAACCTCCTGAAATACCTGAAGGACGACGGCACCTTTGACGTCCCAGCCTTCAAACACACCGTAGAAACCATGACCCTGGCCCAGGAAATCCTGGTTGGTTACAGCGAATACCCAACTGAGTCTATCGACAAGACCGCCCGCGCCTACCGCCAGCTCGGCCTTGGCTACGCCAACTTGGGCGCCCTGCTCATGGCTGACGGTTTGCCATACGACAGCGACGAAGGCCGCGCCCTTGCCGCTACCATTACCTCTCTCATGACTGGCCACGCATACGCAACCAGCGCCAAGATTGCCAAGCGCGTTGGTGCATTCGCCGGCTACGAGAAGGACAAAGACGGCATGAACCGTGTTCTCCGCAAGCACCGCAAAGCTGTTGACGACATCAACGCCGCCCTGGTCAGCGAAGAACTCCTGCAGGCTGCAACCAACGCCTGGGACGAAGCAGTTGAGCTCGGCCAGAAGTACGGCGTGCGCAACGCCCAGGCCAGCTTGCTCGCTCCAACCGGCACTATTGGGTTCATGATGGACTGCGACACCACCGGCATCGAGCCAGATTTCTCCCTTACAAAATACAAGACGCTCGTTGGTGGTGGCAGCATGGTAATTGTGAACCAGACTGTGCCACGCGCTTTGGCCAATCTGGGCTACAGCGAAAAGCAAGCCGATGACATTGTGAAGCATATTCACGAAAACAGCTCTGTCGTTGGTGCTCCACACCTGAAGCGCGAGCACTACGATGTCTTTGCCTGCGCCGTTGGCGACAACGCCATTCATTACCTCGGCCACGTAAAGATGATGGGCGCCGTGCAGCCATTCCTGTCAGGTGCAATCAGCAAGACCGTCAACATGCCGGAAGACGTAACGGTAGAAGACGTAGAGCAGCTGCACATGGACGCATGGAAGCTTGGCATTAAGGCCATTGCTATCTATCGCGACAACTGCAAAGCATGGCAGCCACTGAGCGCTAAGAAAGAGGAAAAGAAAGACGCCAAGACCGACCTTGGCACCCAAGTTGTGGTGAAAGCAGGTGCCGTGAAGCGCGAACTTCCACGCACCCGCACGAGCAAGACCTTTGAATTCCACGTCGCCGACATGAAGGGCTTCGTGACCGTAGGTGAGTATGAAGACGGCACCCCAGGCGAATTGTTCATCCGCGTTGCCAAGCAGGGTTCGACCCTGGCTGGCCTCATGGACAGCTTCGCCATCAGCGTCAGTCACGGCCTGCAATACGGCGTGCCACTGCGCAGCTACGTGAAGACGCTCAGTAACATGAGCTTTGCGCCTCAGGGCATGACCGACGACCCAGAGATCAAGACCGCAAGCAGCATTGTGGACTACATTTTCCGCCGCTTGGCCCGCGACTACTTGAGCTTTGACGATCGTTTAGAACTTGGCCTGGCTAGCTTTGAAGACCTCGAAGAAGAACAGAATCAGCAACAGGCAAGCTTACTACCCGAAGCCACCGAAGAACCAAAACCAGAAAGCCCAAAAGTTGAAGCAAAAACAGAAAGCATTCCGGCTAATAAACCAGTAGCAACTCGTAAGCTAAGCCCTGGCACCGGCTCATCGCCACTCTGCACTGTATGCGGCAATATGACCCAGCGGGCAGGCAGCTGTTACGTCTGTAGCAGCTGTGGCGCAACCAGCGGTTGCAGTTAGGGTAGCTCTCCCTAAAACACTAAAACCCTCCTGATGGAGGGTTTTAGTGTATCTTTACTGCCGAATCGTGTAAGATTATTTTTTGTGAGCGAAATAAAAGAGTTATCGACCCCTGAATTAAATGCGGCAGCCAAGCTAGAAGCGGAAGCTTTTATGCTACCCGAAGACTGGCGCGTTGGCCGCGGGCGCCGTGTTGGTTTTGCTATTGACGCCGCGCATTCCCCGGATTTAGACGACGCAATTGACCTTACAATTCTCCCCGGGGGCGAGGGATATATGTTGCACGTTAGCATTGCTGACGTCGGTTCTTTTCTGTATGACAAGCCAGCGATTCGTGCGGCAGCGCAGCGCAGAGGGTGGACAAAATATCGTGGGGATTCCGTAGAGCATCCTCTTATTCATGGGACCATCAGTCAGAATGCGTTGAGCCTCATTGGAGGTGAGGAGCGCCCCGTGCTGACGGTTACTATTCCGATTTCTGCCAAAGGAGTAATTGGCGATATTGAGGATCCGACCCGCGACATACTCGTTGCCCGGTCAATGACGTACGAGGACGTTGAAAGTACATTGCGAACCAGGAGCGGCCAGCACGCAGAGAAGCTTGGTGGCCTTGAGCAGGTAGCTCGCCTGTTATTCGTGGCAAGGCACCGTGGCGCTAGCAAAGATGACGCCGTCCTGGAAGATGAAGAGGGGCATATGTTGGCCACCATTACTGCGCAGCGCGGTGTAAGTCATTTGATAGTGCAGGAGAGTATGATTGCTTGTGGCCGGGCAATGGCGAAATACGCGCATGACCGAAATATTCCATTTTTGTACCGCGCGCATACTCCTGATTCCACGGTGCCATATGAATTACTCCTTGAGCAAACCTTTGCTCGCTACAATTCACACCCCGAGCCGCACAACGGTTTGAATGTGCCGTTATACGCCCATGTCACCTCGCCGCTTAGGCGGTATGTCGATTTCGCAAACCACTGTAACATAGTGGCATATTTGGAAGGTCGTGAACCGGTCATGTCTGTGCGCAACCTGGAATACACAGGTGGTAGGCTGAACCGTCTTGAAGCTGAGCGCCGTCCAATCATTAATGCGGGTGAGCGCCAGATGAGGCGCGCGGCGTCCCGCCGCAAAGTGGGTCGGACGGCTATTGATTTTGCGCAGAGGTTGGCAGATGGGTCGGCCACTGAAGCAGATATCGCGCATATTCTTTTTGGCGCTGTCGAGGGAACAGAAGATGAATTGGCTCGTACAAGACAAGAGGCGGCCCGCTATGTGGCGGCCCGGGTTCATATGGCGCGAACAGTTATCGGTATTGCCCTTACGCGGGGGCACCTTTCCCTTACGCCAACTGAACAGGATGGCCGGTTTACCCTGACGGACACGTTGGGCCGAAATTTTGTTTATAAGCCTATACACAATTCTCGGAGGATGGCTGTGGCTGCCGCTACGCTTATCGGCCGTATGGCTGGTACCGATGTTGATCCTGTGGTGTTGCATCGCAGAGTGGCAGAAGAAAAGATAATGGAGAACGGGAATCGCTATTTGCAAAGCCTCCACAAAGAAAAGCGCCTGCGGCACCATTGGAATACTGAGTTAAATGAAGAGACTGGCGAGCATACTTGTACGGTGACCGTGATAATTGGCAGTGACTGGTACTTATACGTTGCGACTGCAAAGGGCAAAAAAAGTTCCGAAAAGAAGGCGGCAGCGCAAGCAATCACCGAACTTGACCTCATTAATAATCCCCCTCCAGTTCCAGTAGAAGTTGAGCGCAAACTCGGCCCTTCCAAGAATCCTATCGTTGAGTTGCAGGCTCGTCTGCAGCAGGCTCATGCCAAGCAAGTGGTATATGTGGCAGTGCTGTTAAATGCGCCGCCAAATCCTCGCTCGCGCTGTACGGGCACCTTAGTATATGAAGGGAAAGAGTACGTGGCGGTGGCTGAGGCAACAAGCAAAGACCTTGCGAAGCAAATGGTTGCCGAAGAGTTACTCGAGCGAGTTCCGCTGCCGCCGCTCGTATCTAGAAAAGAGCGGTTGAAACGGCGCCAAGGCGGCTAATGGCCGGGACCTCTCTCGCCGAAAGCATAAATTCTTTTGTTTCAGGAGTTTTGCTTGCTTTTTTCATGTAAGATGAGATGATACTCCTAGTCTTTTGCGCAAGCAAAGATGATCCGTCTGGAAAACAGAGGAGTTAACAGTGGAAGAGACCGAAGCAACTGGCCGTGAGTTGGTCGTGCGGCAAAGCCTGCCGGCGAAGGTGCAACGAATGGGTGGCGCCATTGTTACGGTGCTCACCGAGCAGTATCCGGACATGCAGCCCGAGACCATCATGGACATCGGGACGCTGGTCGGTATGTACCCGGACCTCAACACCGAGGGATCGGTGGACGTGCTGGCATGGACGGCGACGTTCCACAAGTTGGAGATCCGACCTTGGTTCGCCGATCTGGTGGACCGCTACGGGTTGGACCGCCTATATCTGGCCATCGAGTGCATGTATGACCTGGGCATCGTCCAGGATCGGTCCACCCCCGGCCTCGACGAAGAACTGGAAATGACATCTGCCAGCGAGGAGCGCGGCAGCCTGGAGGAAGTGCTCGACATGCTCGACCAGTTCGATCGTGTCGGTCACGCGCCCGAGAACACCGAGGAGTTCGCGGAGCAAGTCCGGGAATTGGGCGGCTGGGAGACAGCCAAGCACCTGGGCGACGGCGCCGTGGGCGATGTGCTCAGTGGTACGCGGGAAATCGAGGACGTGGTAAGTGACCCTGTGATGGATCGCGGCTATGCGGAACAGGAGCCTATCCACCGCAGCAAACTGACCAAGCTGACCAGCGTCGAGGAGGACGGTAGCCGGCTGGACGACAACAACTAATGTTGCCGACCAACCCTCTTGAGCTCCTGGGCGTCCCCAAGTGGGTGGTGGCCCGCGAGCGGAATAACCCCCAGAGACTGCGAGAGATCGCCAAGGGCTACTACCGCACGCTGGTCCGCCATTACCACTCCGATGTACTTGGTGGGAACGGCGGCCAGGAGGATGATGTAGTTCAGGAGGTGAACGACGCCTGGGAGACGCTGCAGTCCGACGTAGGGTTGCGGCAGGCTGTACTCTGGCTCATCGGTGACGCCGAGGAGCGGGCTATAGCCGCCAGGGCGTTGGTGCGGATCGATCGGCAGCGTGCCGAAGAGAAAATGCGGGCAGCAGCAGCGATGTTGCCGTACCTGGATCCGCGGGTTGTGCTGGGTGAGGCGCCGGTCGAACTAGTGATCGTCGCAAAGCTTAGTGAAGCCCAGCCTTCTGCCTATTCTGAGCCGTACATGGTGACGTACAACGGTAGCCGGGATCTCCGGCTGCAAGAGTTGGTTGTGCCCATTGAACTCCTGAGCGCTGGCGACGTACAGTGGGACGCAGCCCGAAAGTGCTGGTGGGCTGACTATTACGAAGATCCGAGGACGGAAGACGAGCAGCTTGATCCAGCGTACCCAAAGAGCGACTTCTGGAAGTGGCCGGTACGTCGGCACGATCTGCAGGGTAGGGTTCTCGGTACTGTACGGGCAGTCGGTGCGGTTGATGTTCAAGCCCTGACAGCGCTGGCCGAGAAGCTATATCAGAAACCAAGTACTCTGGATGTGGGAAGGCAGGAGCAACAGATGAACCTGCCTACGGGCCCCTCCGCAACCACCACTGGCCTTCGGTGGCAACTCCCCGTGCACGCGTGGTGGCTCCCACTGCTGCGGCCGCGGCTCGGGAAGGGTGACTACCTGGCAGTGGGTAAGGGCGAAGGTGACGATTTCCATGTCACCCTGCTTGGCGCTGTGGTGGCGAGCAGGCTCCTCTGAAAGGAGAAGACGGGCAAGCTCCCCCGCGTCGTTCGCCAAGACGACGGGGGAGCGCCAATCCTACATTTATAGATAACAAAAAACCTCCTGCTTGGGAGGTCATTTTTTTGGGTGAATGGGGGCGCGCTGGGTTGCGCGCGCCCCTGAACACCCACTGGAACCCATGGTTACGAATTTGCCGGCGGCCCGAACACGATGGTGCCCGAGATGGGTTCATCTTCTGGCAGGAATCGGAGCATATAGTTGCCGATCTCCACAACGGGCGTTGTGGCCAGCGCGGTCAGCTTGTCGAGAAATTCGGTGCTGAGGCCGTGCTTGGGGTTCCACGCGGTGAGAGGGTAAAGGCCTTCGTAAGCGCAACTTCTCAAGTAGCGCAGGACGATGGCCGTAACCTCTTTGGTCGCCTCCTTGTCGTTAAGGAGGTTGAACAGGGCGTAGCCGTACTGACTGGCGACACAGCCGGCAAAGATTTCGAGCACTATGTTGTTGTGCACGTACACAACGGCCACGCCACTGGTGGCCAGGTGCAACTTGTGCCGCAGCAGGTTGTTGGCTTTGCTGGCTCGCTTGGCTGTCCACGCCAATGCACCGAAGCACAGCAGGGTGGTGAACGCCGCAGCGATCAGTGCGTAGTACCAGGTGGTGAGGTCGTAGACGATGGCGGTAACGCCGACAACGATGGCGAGTACCGCTACCCCTGTACGCCGAAGGACCGATATCATCTCGGCCTCCTTGTCCATGGCCTGCAGGACGGCTGATGCCAGGGGCTCGTTCGGGTCGAGGAGCGCTTGCCCCTCGGGCAGTTGACGAATCATGCGATTCTCCAGATATGGGAAGGTGGATGTTCTACAGTATTAAACTTTGAATCATAAAATTAGTCAATGTTTCTAAGGTGTTGTTCAGCCTTGTGATACAGTATTAATAGCAGATGAAAACACTTATTTTTTACCGGCCAAACTCAGATCATGAGCGTCTCGTGGTAGACTACCTACGCGACTTTAAAATGCAAACTGGCAAGGACGTACCGACTATGGATGTCGACACTCCTGAGGGCATACAACTCTGCGAACTATACGGTATTGTGCAATACCCGGCGGTGTTGGTAACCGACAACGACGGCCATGTACAGAACCTTTGGACAGGCACCAGTTTACCGCGTATTGGCGAGCTGAGCTATTATGTGACCGATGGCGGCATGCAGTCGCGCACCCACGGTAAAATTATTAAAGCGCCGAACGACCGCAATTAAATCACCATGACTTTTTTACGCAATTTTTTAAATCGAAAATCCACCACGGAGCACTCAAACCGCTGGATTTTTGGGACTATGCTCGCGGCCGGTATTTTGGGCCTAGCCATGGCGCTCAGCCTGTCTATTGAGCGAGTGCAGCAACTTAGCGATCCAAGCGCGCCGCTTATTTGCAACTTCAACATCATATTCAATTGCGGCGAGGTCATGAAGACTTGGCAGGCAAAATTGTTTGGGTTTCCAAATTCATTTATTGGGCTGATGGGCTTTTCGGTCGTGATTACCGTGGCGGTCGCAGCTCTGAGCGGCGTCAAATTCCCCAAACGGTTTTTACAGGCCACACAAATCGGCTATGGGCTGGGCCTCATTTTTGCGTACTGGCTGTTCTTTCAGAGCGTGTACGTTATTCAGGTGCTGTGCCCGCTTTGTTTGGTAGTAACGGTAGCGACAACGCTCATTTTTGAAACAATGCTGCGGTACAACCTGCGCGAAAATATATTTGATCTACCTAAGCACTTACACAAAAAAATACTCGGCTGGTTGAGTAAGGACTACGATAAATTTGCGGTCGCTGGTTGGCTGGCGCTGATGATTGCACTAGTGCTTATCCAATTTCCAGGTATTCTTTAGATTTGCAATATTATAATAAAGTTGTAAGATTGTATTTAAGCTTAGTCACCAGGAAGAGGTGAGTAGTAGTTGAGGTCCGTTTTGGTTGCGCGTCCTGGCGCAGAAGACATTCTAACGAAATATACTCAGTTCCTCGCTGCAAGCGAGGAGAAAAAGGAAGGCTATCCTGCCCACAACGAGGCGCTAGGTTCCATCTTTGGGGTGTCGGCTGTCGTGGGGGTGATGCTGATGGCCGCGGCGGCCTGTACCGGTAATAGCATTGTTGCGCTCCTTGGGATGTCGGTTGGCGTTGTTTTTGGCCTCATCGCAGCGTACGCTATTTTGCAGGGAATTCCCAAGCCCTTGTACGAATTTGAGCAGGCCGTCAAGCGGGGCGACATTATCAAACTGCCGAGGATCGTCCAGCAGCTTTGGGATGCAGCAGTGAGGCCCCACCGGGGCATCGAACGCTGGGATCGGTATCCGGAATTGCGTCATGAGGCACTCCTGACCATACTCGCTACGGCTGCGGACGACTTGCAGCGGCTCGGCGACGAGTGCGACTGTGGAGATCCGCGCCGCTGCCTGTCTGTCACCCACCTGAGTTACGCCAGCAGAAATGTGCTGGAAGAAAGGATAGGGACGGTTGTCAAGGCGGCTGTCGACGGTGTGGCTGAGGCATTCGCCGCACAACTCGAAGCCGCACACGACGAACGCAGGCAGATCAATCTGCAGATCGGCGGCACCACAGCAGAAACGAGGCCAGTGCCTAAACGCGGCTTCCGTTGGTCTATACACTTCCGCAAGAGGTGACAAGCGAGGGCGCGCATTAGCTCAGGCTATGCGCGTCCGCTTGCCCAAGAGGCAGGAACTTAGTAAAATATACATACAAGCGTTCTGGCACGTGCCAGATGAGCGGCTATCAACCGCGAAGCTGCGGGAAGAAATGCGCAAGCAGAATAGACCCCGCCGTCACTGACATGTCAGATCAGACCACAACCAAGCGCCAAAGAGTCATCTCTTATGGAAGTCGGATGGTACCGCCCGAAACCTCGGGTTCCGACAGCCAAAAGAAATGACTTTTTCTTATATAAAGGAGCAAGTATGGGCATGAAGTTCAAAAAAGGCACACGCCGCAAGGCGGTCGAATACGAGAAGGACCTCGTACACTATTGGAAAAAGCACAAGACCTTCGAAAAGTCGGTCGACATGCGTCCCAAAACTAACAGCTATGTTTTCTATGACGGCCCGCCGTTCATCACCGGCGTGCCGCACCACGGTACGCTCTTAAGCTCAATTGCCAAAGATGTAGTGCCCCGCTACTGGACCATGAAAGGCAAGCGCGTCGAACGCGTATGGGGTTGGGACTGTCACGGCCTGCCAGCAGAAGTCTTCACCGAAAAGAAATTGGGCATCAAAGATAAGCGTGACATTGGCACCAAAATCTCCCTGGAAGAATACATCCTGACCTGCCGCGACAACATGGTGCAGACCGGAAACCTCTGGGAAGACACTATTGACCGCATCGGCCGCTGGGTTGACTTCAAGGGTGCGTACAAAACCATGGATAAAGAATTCATGGAATCTGTTTGGTGGGCATTCCAGAAGTTGTATGAAGACGGAAAAATCTACGAAGGTGAGAAGGTATTGCTGTACTGTACCCGCGACGCCACGCCGATCAGTAAAGCTGAAGTCGCCATGGACAACAGCTACCAGGACGTCACTGACCCATCGGTGTTTGTGAAATTCAAACTGAAAGGCGAGAACACGTACGTGCTGGCCTGGACCACCACGCCGTGGACTCTGCCCGCTAACACTGCTGTTGCCGTAAACAAAGATTTTGATTACGCCGAAGTTGAGATGGAAGATGGCACTAAACTGATCCTCGCCAAGGATCTGGTCGCCAAAGTTCTGACCGATGAAAAACACCAGCCCGTCCCGCACACCATCATCCGCACGCTTAAGGGGGAGGAATTGGTTGGCCGCGAATACGAACCGTTGTTTGAAGACCGCGGCAAAAACGCCCACAAGATTTGGCACGCCGCTTACGTCAGCTTGGAAGACGGCACTGGTATCGTCCACCTTGCACCTGCGTACGGTGAAGAAGACTATGTGCTTTCTAAAGAAGCTGGCTTTCCATTTGTCAGCATCATCGACGACAACGGCCTGTACACCGAAGGCGAATGGAAGGGCGAAAACGTCTGGGAAGCCAACAAGCCAATCGCCAAAACGCTCCACGAGCGCGGTGTCGTTTGGAAGATTGATTACATCCGCCATAGCTACCCGCACTGTCACCGCTGCGGCACTAAACTGATGTACCGCGCCCACCCAAGCTGGTTCATGGACATTGCAAACCAGCGCGAACAGATGCTGGAGCAAAACGGGAACATCAACTGGTTCCCAGAACACCTCAAGAACGGCCGCTTCGCCAAAACTGTCGAGAGCGCCCCCGACTGGAACCTCAGCCGCGACCGCTTCTGGGCGACTGCCATGCCAGTGTGGAAGGGGACGGACAAGCAGGGCAAAGAGCACATCAAAGTAGTCGGCAGTTACGCTGAACTGAAGGAATTGTCTGGTGTTGAACTTGAAGACTATCACCGCCCGTGGATCGACGACGTCACGTTCACTATCGACGGCGTCGAGTACAAGCGCATCGACAAAGTCCTGGACTGTTGGTTCGAAAGCGGCAGCATGCCCTTTGCCCAGTTCCACTATCCATTTGAAAACGCCGAGAAGTTCGAGCAGAGTTTCCCGGGCGACTTTATTGTGGAATACGTCGGCCAGGTCCGCGCATGGTTCTATTACTTGCACGCCGTCAGCACTGGGTTGTTTGGCAAAAATTCGTTCAAGAACGTGATCACTACTGGTACGCTCGCCGGCAACGACGGTCGCAAGATGAGCAAGAGCTTTGGCAATTACACTGATCCAAATGAACTGATGGACCAGTACTCGGCTGACTCGTTGCGTTTCTTGCTTATGAGTTCGCCACTTATGAACGCCGAAGACTTTTCGCTGATAGACAAGGACGTTGCTGACGTAGCCCGCAAGCTAACCATGGTCTGGAACATGTACGACTTCTTTACGCTATACGCCGAAGTCGACAAGTGGGAGTGGGACGGCAAGTATGACGATCCAAGCCAGAGCCTAACTAACCCGCTTGACACTTGGATTGTTTCCCGGGTGCACCAGCTCGCCCAAGAGGTAGAGAAGCACATGGACGGCTACGACATTCCAAACGCCATGAAGCCAATTTTGCCGTTCATAGAAGACGCCAGCAACTGGTATGTCCGCCGCAGCCGCCGCCGTTTTTGGAAGAGCGGCGACGACGCCGACAAAAACAATGCTTACCGCACGCTGCATTACGTGTTGGTGCAGCTTGCGCACATCATGGCGCCGTTCACGCCGTTCCTGGCTGAAGAACTGTACATCAAGTTGACCGGCGGCGAAAGCGTACACCTACGCGACTGGCCGGAGAGCGGTCATGTGAATGATTTGGTCGTTGACCGTATGGCCTACATTCGCGAAGTTATCAATGAGGGTTTGAGTCAGCGTGCTGCATCTGGGCTTAAGGTCCGCCAGCCACTCGCCAGTATTACCGTTGGCGGTGCACATGCCCGGCTAGGCGAAGATGAAGCCGAGCTTGTACCCATCATTTTGGAGGAGTTGAATGTCAAAGAGTTTAAGGCGGCAAAGACGGGAGGTGTGAAGCTTGATACCCACCTTACCGACGAGCTTAAAGCCGAAGGCGCCATGCGCGAACTCGTTCGCCACATACAAAATCTGCGGAAAACGTCTGGGCTGAATGTTGAAGATCGTATTGTGCTGCATGTTGAAGTGGCCGATGCGTTGGTTAAGCGCGCTGTTGAAGATTTCGCTGACACTATTCGGCAGGAAACATTAGCCACCGAGCTAGCTGCCAAGCCGCAAGAACACGCCGCCGACGTTAAAGTGGACGGTGCTGCGGTGAAAATCTCACTTACAAAAACCAAATAATATTTTGAGTGGAGCCGCGGCGGCCGAACCCGGCCGCCGCGGTGGTCATGCACCCACCCCTACGCTCACCGTTTGCGCGTGTGCCATGGAGTAACTAGGGTGACTGCTGGCTCAAAAGCCCTAGCGGCCACGTCGAACTCGGCTAGCGCCAGCAGGATACCGGCCACTTCCTTATTGAAAGTGTTGTCGGCGTGCAGGGCGAGTCGGGCGAAGTTCGGCGACGCGGTACGCAGGGCCGCCAGACGAGCTGGGTCGTACATAAACTTTCCGCTTGCCGCTCGCATGAGCGCATCCAGGGTATGCGTGCTCTCTGTATCTGTGCGGAGCGTGAGGTCGCGGAGGTGAAGGAAATGCTTCCATACTGCCTCCATGGATGCGGTGGCGCCGGTACGGAGGGTTAGTGCCCGGTCGGCCCGGTAGGAGAACCCGCCCTGGCGGAACCAACGCTCACGCCAGATAGCGATATAGGTACTCAGGTCGATTTCTCTTGGCTTACCGGCGTAGGCGGCCCTCACCTGATGCCACGTTGGCAGAGTTGGGTTTTCTCCGAAGAACAGTGGCTGCTCTTCTTCAAAGCTTGCGGCCACCTTTTTTGGGCTTGTGATCAGGCATTGGCTTTTGGCGCCAGTGCCCGTAATCCGTGCTTGAACAATGGCAAACACGCCATTGCCCGGGTAGAGCGGGTGGGTCGGCGCCTCTGCCGCAATGAGTAGCACTGAACGGGGTCCGGGTTTTCTGGTAGGCATACCAAACCTCCGGTGGGTGCAGTGACAGCGCGGGGTGCGCTATCATCTATTTTGATAATATCATGACGGACATATTGTTGACTTGAGCGCATTATTATGCTAATGTTTAAATATTAACCAATAAAAAATAAAAAGAGCCATGCCAAAAAATCTTCTTCCCAACTTACTCCCGCACAAAGAAATGAAGTTTGCTCCCGTTGAGGAAGACGATGACGAGCTGAGTGAATTTATTAAGAACGATCCGCTGGCTCATGACAACCTTTGGGACCTGCAGGAGCCAATTGACCCAGAACGCCTTGAAGCCTTTTGGAGCGACGCCGTCCGCGAACTTGGCCCGCTCGAAGCCGAAACCGACGCTGACGAATAGTTCATTGTCCCTCTGCCCTAAATCGTCTAAGCTAGATACGTAGAATGAGGGTACGGGGACAAAGCAATATTGGCATTATTATTTTAACGGTCCTAGCGACCGTTACTATTGTTGCGCTAGGTGCAAGCGCGGTGTATTTATTTATGCAGAATAGGGATCTTAAGCGGCAAGTGAGTGATTTTGCCGAGACAGAAAAAGCCTTTAATGATCTCAAAAAAACGTCGCCTCAGTACGTTGGCGGGCTGAACGGCGCGGAAAATATTATAAAGCAAGTGAGTCTGATGGCGGAGCTGCCACAAACAGAGGTGCCTACCATGGTACCCATAGACGATAGAGAGAAGGTAAAGACGATAGAATTTTTTAAAAACGCGCAAAACGGCGACTACGTATTAGTGTATCAACAGAACAAATTTGCCGTGCTCTACCGACCCACGACCTTCAAAATAATCAATATGGGCCCGCAAACGTTTAGCCTCGGTAACAGGTAGTATCTTTACACTTTAGTCGCTATCTGTTAAAATTTTTGGAAGTTAAGCTAATACTTAAAAGAGTAATCATGAAAGCAGTTATTAAAGTTGGCGGCAAGCAATATGTGGTTGCCGAAAAAGAGACAGTCCTGGTTGACCGCCTGACTGACGACGCCAAGACGCTCGAGCTCGACGCGCTCCTGGTTATTGATGGCGACAAGACGACCGTCGGCGCTCCTATTGTTAAAGGTGCTAAAGTAAGCGCTAAAGTGCTAGGGGAAGAAAAGGGCGAGAAGCTCCAAATCGCACATTTCAAGTCTAAGAAGCGCGAGAAGACCATTACCGGTCATCGTCAAAAGTATACCAAGATCGAAATAAGCAAAATCGCTGCTTAACAAATAACCGCCCAAGTGGCGGTTATTTTTTTGCAGGATCGGACTGGGCGGGGAAGGCCGCCCAGTGTCGACCCGAACTCACCGTTGGGAGCGCGTTCTTGTGCGTAGACGTACGATATCTTTGAACTGTGCCGCTGCGGCGCGCTTGTCAACGAGCCAGCGCAGGGTCTGTGCGGCATTAGTGAGTACGAGCATGTCCTCGGCGAGCCGTAGAACACCCCAGTCAGTCAATACTAGGCGGCAGTGAGCCGCTGCCGAGACTCGCCCGAGTACATGCAGCTTTGCTTTGCCTGTTGCCAGCTGCACTTTGAGCTGATGACCTCTGCCTTCCCAGAAGCCGCGCATATACACGGCTCTTGGGTCGGTAGGGCTGGCCGGGGAGAGATCATGCGTGACGTCCGGCTCAAACTCCGGGACACTCTGCAGCTTGCCGGATAGGCTGTGCAGAAGATGCCACCCCCCTTGTATGACCCAGGGTTGGCCCATGGCGGGTTTGAGCGGCTTATCATCGTAAGGCATTCGCACGCACACGAGATCGTAGGTGGGATTAGGAATGGCCACGAGGTCAGTCGTGCCGGGCACGAACGGCGGCAGCCGCAGGGAGCCCTTGCTCGAGATGTTGTACGTCGTCAGCATGGCGCCTCTCCTTTGTGAGGTCGGACGATACCGGTGACTATACTACGCAGAACCTTTTCACGCAAACCGTGCTACAATAGGCACTGTACTTACCAGTGAGGGCGTAAAAATACAGATATGGCTGGCAACATCATTGCCGTAACAAATCAAAAAGGTGGCGTTGGCAAAACGACTACCGCTGTTAACTTGGCATACTATATTGCCAAAGCTGGCTACAATGTGTTGTTGGTTGATTTTGACCCCCAGGGCAATGCCACGAGCGGCCTTGGTATCGATAAGCGCAGTCTGCGGCATACGGTCATCGATGTTATTGGGGGCGATGTCGCCCTCGAAACCGCTGTTGTCCCAACAAAACACAAGCGCCTGCACATGCTGCCAACGACACCGCAACTAGCCAATGCCGAGGTTGAGCTAGCAAAAGCGCAGCACCGTTTTACGCGACTTAAGACGGCGCTTGATGACCATCATTATGATTGCGTCATTATCGATTGTCCGCCCAGCCTGAGCCTCCTTACTGTCAATGCGCTTATTGCCGCCAACTTTGTGTTGCTGCCGGTGCAGGCTGAGTTTTATGCGCTGGAAGGTTTAGGGCAATTGCTTGAGACAATGCAGCTGGTGCGTAAGGGCCTCAACAAGGACCTTGAGTTGCTCGGTGTGGTATTAACTATGGTTGATTCACGCACCACGCTGTCGCAACAAGTCCAGGCCGAGGTGCAGAAACATTTTCCGGGTAAAGTATTCCAAACCGTTATTCCGCGTAACATCCGCTTGGCCGAAGCGCCAAGCCACGGTCTGCCCGTTGGCGCCTACGACCGTTGGAGCAAGGGGGCGCGGGCTTACAAAATGCTGACAAAGGAGGTAGTGTACCGTGTCCAAAACCGCTAGCCGGGGTTTGGGGCGAGGATTTGACTCGCTCATACCAACGCAATTACTTGAGGATGAATTTGACCCGACGCAAAAGCAAGACGAGCAGGTGAGCCAGCTCCGCACGCTTAAGCTCGACGATGTGGTGCCAAATCCGCACCAACCCCGCCGCACCTTCGATGAGCAAGCGTTAGAAGAATTGGCTCAGTCTATCCGTGAACATGGGGTGATGCAGCCCATTGTCGTCACTAAAGAAGGCGCCAAGTACGAGCTTGTGGCTGGTGAGCGCCGTTGGCGCGCTTCAAGGTTGGCTGGCAAAATCGAGATTCCAGCATTGGTGCGCAGTTTCGACGACCAAAAGAAATTAGAACTTGCACTTATTGAGAACCTGCAGCGCGAAGACTTAAATCCCCTCGAGGTCGCCACTGCCTACCTAAAGCTCCAACAGCAATTCAATCTCAAGCTCGAAGAAATTGCTAAACGCGCCGGCGGTCGCGGGGTAAGTACCGTAAGTAACACGTTACGTTTGCTTGCGTTACCAAAAGAGGCTAAGACGGCCCTTATTGAGCGTCAGATTAGCGAAGGTCACGCGCGTCAGATTCTCGCCATTAAAGAACCGGAAGTACAGAAAGAGTTGCTTGACCTGATTATCAAAAACGAATGGTCAGTACGCAAGGCCGAACAGTTCGTCGTTGGCTACAAAGAAGGAGAGAAGAGCCGTGAAAAGGCAGTTGCTAAAGTAAAAACCGAGACCCCGGCAACAAAAAGCTTAGGCCAACGCCTTAAAACGAGCGTGAGCGTTAAGCATATGGCACACGGCGGACGGTTGATTATTGAATTTAAAAACGACGAAGACCTAGACCGCATTACCGGTATGTTGCTCAGCTAGTGGGGCTAGGCCTCTATGTAGTCGGCTACGAGCCAATCGGCAAGCTTGCTCATTTTTTCGCCTAATTCCTTATGGATAGGTGAGATTCTGAAACGCTCGAAGGTACGCTCGTCTGCAAAGAGTATGTTCTCGATAATAACCACACCCTTGCGCTTATCGAGCGATTGTTCGGCAGCGAACGACAGGACGCCTGGCTCGCCCGCATCTAATTGTTTTAGCAGCGAAATTATTTCTTCGCCTGTTACCCCTGGTTTTGCCACAAAGATGACAATGTGTCGTACTTTGCCCATTAGAATAGTTGTGCCTTGTCGACCGGCAATATGCGCGCCCAGAGACGGCCAACGATTTTATTTACTTCTATCGGCCCAAATGCGCGCGAGTCGTATGAGCCGTTTTCTATCCGATTATCACCCATAACAAACACCTGGCCATCAGGGATATTCAGCTCCATTGGCGTGTCAACAAAGGTTGGCTGCAGCTTGAGCCCCAGTTTATTGTTCACATCGAACCCATCTGGATTAGCTGCATTCTTAATGGTTACGGCGCCGTCTCTAATGCTGACGGTGTCGCCGGGCAGGCCGATGACGCGCTTAATGAGCTGCTCATCCCGGCCGTTTATACCTACAATTGAGCTGTCAAGCACGACAATTTGTCCACGCTGTGGGACGTAAGGCTTGCCCTGTAATCCGGCAAATGTTCGTTCGATTTTATCGATTATGAGCCGGTCGTTATTTTGCAGTGTTGGCGTCATGCTGGTGCCATCAACATAATACGATTGAAAAATAAATGAGTTAATAAGAAACGCGGCGATCACCACGCCCACAACAAACACAATAAACGATGCGAATCCTTTTAAGCGGTGGAGCCGGTGGTTATGTTCAATCAGGGCTTCGATATCCTTTGAATTTTGTTGTGGGGTTTCGTCGATGCGTTCGACGACTTCGGCGGCGACGTGGCGAGTCGGCGGCTCGTAACTGGCAACAGATGCAGGCATGGAAACGGCTGCCACTGGCTTTGGTGCTAGTGTACTTTGTGTTGTTGCGGGTGGCAAGGGCGGCGAAGCCGCGGCAGTAGGCGGGGCTATTGGCTGGGGTGACAGGACAGGGGCTGGTGGCGGTGGCATTGGAACTGGGGGAGAAGGAAGGGGCGGCGGAGTTGGCTGTGGCGCGGGCTGCGCCGGTGGTGGAGCTGACATAGGAGGTACCGGCGCCACTGGCGCAGGAACAGGTACTGGCGTGGGTACAGGTACTGGAGCTGGCGAGGGGGCGGGGGGTGCTGGAGCCGGTAGAATGGGTTGCATTGTTTGCGGTGGCTGCAGGGGTTGGAGGGGCACGACAGGCTGCGCTACCCGCTGGGGCGTGTCAGCGCCAATTGCATAGGCCGAATCGTCGATATCTTCGACCTCTTGCGCCGGTGTATCTGAAGCTGGCACAGTTAACCCACCGGCAGAAGGCGGGGTAAGGGGCGGCTGGTTTAAGCGCCGCTTAAGCGGCTCGGCGTCATTATCTGCCTGTGGATCCATACTCTCTATATCATAGCAAAACGAATATGGCTTTAGCAGTGGCGATAGCTAAGAATCGGCTTTGGCGGGTTTACTCTGGGCCTCAAAAACGCTATAGTTTTACTAACCGGATTATGCAACGTAAAGGTATTTCAACAGATGGTTTTGTGGTGCGTCGTCGCTCGCAGCAGGTGCCTCAGCGGCCGCGGGCTACTTTAGATTCACGCCAAGCACCGGTGCCGTCACGTTTTTTAATTGACCCGACTCGGCCAATACGTCCCGAGGACCGTCAAGCGCCAACGCTCCGTCGCGTAGGTGCGCAGGGACAATCTGCCATCACTACTGGTGGCGCTGCTGGTACGAGCCCGCTTACCCTCCCTGCACCAAATCCTCGGCAAGAAAAAATTGATATCGACCTCAACCTAGACGAGCAGCCGAGCGGTGGCGGGCGGCCACCCCGAGGGAGGGCCCGCAAGCAACGTGTCCCTGGCAGCAAACCGCCGCTCAAGAAGGTTCTCAAGTGGTCGGCCATAGGGTTGCTGGTCATTGGCATTGGCGTGGGCGCTTATTTCGGTTATAAAGTATTCTCTACGAGTGGCAAGATTTTTACAGGCAACCCCATTGCAGCTATTTTCTCGCAGGGCAAGCCCCTGAAGGCCGATGCAGATGGCAATACCAACGTCGTACTGTTTGGCACCTCTGAAGACGACGGCGATCATCCAGGCGCTGATCTGGCCGACTCCATTATGGTCGCCAGTATCAACCAGACCCGCAAAGACGGGTACATTGTTAGTATTCCACGTGACTTTCACGTCACCTACGGTATGGCGTGCGTCTCTGGCTATCAGGGCAAAGTGAACGTGGTGTATAGCTGTGCCAAAGAAAAGAACGGCGGCAGCGAAGACGCAGGTGCCGCAGCCATGCGCACCAAGATGGGTGAGATTACCGGCCTAGACATTCAATACAGTGTGCATCTGAATTACAGCGTACTTCGCCAGTCAGTTGACGCCGTCGGCGGCATTACCGTTAACATTGAGAGCGACGACCCACGCGGCATTTTGGATCGTAACTTCGACTGGGACTGCCCAAACGGCAACCAAACTTGTTATAACGTTAAGTATCCTATTGGCCCTGCGAATCTTGATGGCAAACATGCCCTTTATCTGGCCCGCGCCCGCGGCGATGACCCTCAGGGCCGCACCTACGGTTTGAGCCGCTCTAACCCCGACCGCCAGGACAACCAGCGTAAAATTTTGTTAGCCCTCAAAGACAAAGCATCTTCTGCTGGCGTGTTCACTAACCCGCTGGCAGTTAATAATTTGCTCGATGCTCTAGGTAATAATCTACGCACCACCTTCGATACTAGTGAGATTAAGACGCTCATGCAACTAGGCAAGGACATTCCTTCTGACGCAATCATCTCCTTTAGCTTAGAAAACAAAGAGAAGCCACTTGCCACAGCCAGCTGCTTTAGTGGCAATATCTGCCCGAACGCCGGTGCGGGCAACTACAGCGCTATTCAGGCGGCACTCAAGGCTCTGGGCACAGGTGACAAGGCTTCACTAGAAGGTGCTAAGATAGATGTCCTTAATGCAAGCGGTACTGCTGGCCTTGCGCAAGAACAGGCAAGCAAGCTGGCAGCTGAAAACTTGACAGTAGGCCTCGTTGGCAACGCGCCAACGAGTCTCGGGAGCAAGCCGATCACATACTACGACATGACTGGCGGCAAGAAGCCTGCAACGCTGAAAAAACTTCAGAAACTACTAGGTGTCAATGTCACCGCCGGAAAACCGGCTGGGGTCACCTCAAACGCAGACTTTGTGGTTGTTATTGGCGCCCAACCCGAGAGCACAGACGCTACACCAATTGACCAATAAGCGCATCGCCAAACTTCAGCATTCGTTCAGCCAAGCGATGCTATAATAAGGACATTGTGATGGAACTACTAAAAGCGAAGGCCACACGCAACCGTGTGAGCGAGGCTATATATATTGGACTAAACGCGTTGCTACCAATTGCGGTCTTTGCACTGGTGGAGCTGTTTGACCCGCCGTACTTAGCCGTGGGCTTGGTGCTATTGAGTAAGTGGCGCATTTTTGCCCTTCGCCCCCGGTATTGGTGGGTGAGCATTAAGGCTAATATGGTAGATGTACTAGTAGGATTAAGCGTTGTCGGGCTACTATACTTATCTACCGACCAATTCGCACTCAAACTTCTGATTACCTTAGGCTACGCTGCATGGTTGCTTATGCTTAAGCCCCGCTCAAACGCACAGGGTGTTATGTTGCAAGCTGGCGTGGCACAGTTTGCAAGCCTGGTTGTGCTCTTTCACTTCTATAGATTGCCGGAATTTGTTGTCCTGCTTGGCTGTTGGGCTATTGGCTATATTGCTGCCCGGCATGTGGTCAGTAACTATGAGGAGCCGCACATTGAACTTATGAGCGCCTTGTGGGGGCTCGTGCTCGCCCAGCTAGGCTGGTTGGCGTGGCGTTGGACAGTAGCTTACCATTTGGGCCCACTGCCTATAATGGTGCCGCAAATTGCGCTCATTATGTTAGTGGTGGGTTTTTGTGCCGCTCGTATGTATCACGCAAACAAGCACGATCGTATGACACCGCCAATGTTGCGCGGCACAGCTATTTTTGGTGCGGTGCTATTGGCAGTAATTTTGATATTTTCTCCCTGGGACGCCACAGTATAGAGACAAAAAGGAGGGTATATGGCAGAACCTGAAATCAGCAAAGAGCCGGCAGCTTTACCCGAGCCGCTCAAAGAAGAAAATAAAACCGTCAAATCAGCAGCCACCACGCCAAAGAACACCGTATGGTCTAGGCTCGGCATGGTACTCCTTTGCTTTGTTGCCAGCTTTTTGGGGGCGTGGGTACTGCTTGCGACCGGCTTGGTGCGCCCAGACGTTTCCCGCACCATAACCGACAATAAACAAACACTGGTCCTGCAGCAGGGCGAGATTGTCGCTGAGGTATTCAAGCGCGTGAATCCCAGTACAGTGACCATAACAGCCCAAACTATCGATACAAGCCGTCGTTTTTTTGCTCCGCAAGTAACAGAGGGCTCGGGGACGGGTATTATTATTTCTAAGGATGGTTACATACTGACAAACAAGCATGTAGTGCCACAAGGAACGGACAAAGTAACCGTGGTGACGTCTGACGGTAAGCAGTACACAGACGTCAAAGTGGTGGGCCGTGACCCGAGCAACGATATCGCTTTTCTCAAGATAAATGGCGTGACTAATGTAACTCCGGCTGAGCTTGGTGACTCCAGTGCTGTAGAGCCGGGTCAACAAGTAGTAGCTATAGGTAATGCTCTTGGCTTATTCCGCAATAGTGTGACGAGCGGTATTATATCGGGCATTGGCCGGCCGGTCTTAGCTGGCGACGAAGATGGTGCAAGCTCCGAACAGCTAGAGGATATGTTTCAGACGGATGCCGCCATTAATCCTGGCAATTCGGGTGGTCCCCTCGTGAACTTAAAGGGGCAGGTGATAGGCATGAACACGGCGGTGTCGGCGAGCGGCCAGTCAATTGGATTCGCCATTCCCATTAACACGGCAAAGGGTCTTATTGATTCGGTCACTAAGGACGGGAAAGTGAGCAAGGCTTACTTAGGTGTAAGCTATGTGACGATTGACCAAGATATTGCCGCTCAGCTTAAGTTGCCGGTTAGCAGCGGTGCGCTGTTGCGAAGTGGGGGCGACAATCCTGCTGTTGCTCTTGGTTCGCCTGCTGCCCAAGCCGGCTTAAAAGAAGGCGATATTATCACAAAGATAAACGATAAACCGGTTGCTCAAGGCGCAGGACTGGTGACGCAACTATCGCAGTTTAAGCCCGGTACTCAGGTGACGTTGGTTGTCATTCGTGATGGTAAGGAGCAGACGGTAAAAGTTACCCTTGGTACCTTCCCGCAATCATGAGAACCGTGTGGCCACGTGACGCGAAATTAGTTCCCCCAGATGCTAAACGCGTATTCAAAGGCATTATCTACGACGTATATCATTGGCAGCAACCCTTGTTCGACGGAACAACTGCAACGTTTGAAATGCTCAAGCGTCAAGATAGCGTGAAGGTCATTGCGGTGCGCGATAGTCGGATTGTATTTGTTGAAGATGAGCAGCCGGGCTCGCCTGCGCACATTGCCCTGCCGGGCGGCCGCCACGACATAGAGACGGAGGGTGAACTTGCATGCGCCAAGCGGGAATTATTAGAAGAAACAGGCATGTCGTTCGCTACCTGGAAACTAGTCGGCGTTCGTCAGCTCAACGACGAAATGGATTGGTTGACCTATCTTTTTCTTGCGACAGATTTTATTGGTCAGGTAAACCAGCACAACGACGGCGGTGAGCGTACTACTATTCATGAGCTATCTTATGACGAGGCAATCCAATTAGAGCCACGATACGCAACGCTTGTCTATGCGCTTGAGACAATGCGGCAAGCTGGCTCACTCAGTGGCGTTTTGGCTCTGCCGGAATATCATTGAATTGCCAAAGTGACCCATTTGAGGTAAAAATAAAGAGTACATCTGAGCTTTATGCGGGATTAGCTAGTGGGGTAGCCGCCGGTACCGGCTCACCCGACCCACGATGCGCCGTGACTCGTGTCAACGAGTGTGGAAGGGGAAGAGCGCCCCCTTTGCGGACCGGTCTCCGCCA
>DATIBT010000055.1:0-13685 GCA_035457345.1 Saccharimonadales bacterium (SeqCode)
AAATTGGCAGCCTCCGTGGGGCTTGTTATTGTTGGTTTTAGCACGGTGGGTGCGATTGGCGGCGTACTTGTGGCGCAGCTATTGGCCTTCTCTTATGCCATTGCCCAGGCACGGCGCGCAGGGTTTGTCCGGCCCAAGGGCAGTAGCTATTTTACTCTGCCGCGCGTAAAGCGGGTTATGCCTGAGCTTTCTTATAGTCTATTTGTGCTTGTTGCGTCACTCGGTGTGGCGATACTTTCGAGTGTTGACGTTGTTATTGTAAAAGCCTTTTTTGACGCCGAAACAGCGGGCGCTTATGCCGGTATTTCAACCGTCGCCAAAATTCTGTTCTTCTTGACTGGCTCTGTTGCTCAGGTCATGTTGCCATCTGTTAAGTTAGACGCCGCGCCTGGCAAGAATCGGGATTTCTTGCTTAAATCGTTGGCGCTTGTGTGTGCGCTCGGCGGCAGTGCGTTGGTGGTCTTTGCCCTGCTGCCGGGCTTTGTAGTGACAACACTCATGGGGTCGCACTATGCCACCTACGTCCACTTGTTGCCGCTGCTCAGTTTCGCCATGTTTATTATTTCGGTCCTTAACATATTGGTTTTGTATTATGTAGCGCTGCGCCGCTACCAAGTGGCGCTGATTGTTGTCGCCGGCCTTGCGATTACCTGTTGGTTGCTGGTGGCTGGCCGCGCAAGTTTGGACGGTATTGTTGCTAATCTGGCGCTCGGTTCCGTACTTATGCTTGGCATGTTCGGGGCATGGCAGCTAACAACGAGAGTAAAAGCAAAGGAGGCAGCGGTATGAGCCGGCAAAGCATGATATCAATAATCGTCCCCCTCCATAACGAGGCGCCGAACATCCAACCACTCTACGAGGAATTGCTCGACGCAATTCACAATCTCCCCTACCTGTTTGAATTTATTCTAATAGACGATGGCAGCCGCGACGATTCTGCCCAGATTGCCCGCTCTATTGCAAAGCGCGATCCACGCCTGCGTCTGCTTGAGTTCGCCCGTAACTTTGGCAAGGAGGCTGCCGTGTCAGCCGGCCTGCACAACTGCAAAGGTGACGCTGCCGTTATTATGGATGCCGACTTGCAACATCCTCCCGCACTCATTCCTGCCTTCATTTCTAAATGGCGGCGGGGCTACGAGGTCGTTGTGGGCTTGCGTACGTACGACAAGCGCGAGACGCTGCTTAAGCGCGGCTGTTCGGCGCTGTACTACAAGATAATGCAGAAGATCGCACACACAAAAATTACCCCGCACGCCACTGACTTTAGGTTGCTCGACCGATCTGTTATTGAGGCGTTCAATGGCTTGCCTGAGCGCAACCGCATGACCCGCGGGCTTATTGACTGGTTGGGCTTTAAGCGGGGTTATGTGAAGTTTAAAACGCGGCTGCGTATGCATGGAGAGGTGTCGTATACCTTCACCAAACTGATTGGCCTAGCCATAAATAGCATGACGGCCTATACTCTACTCCCTTTGCGCCTGGCGGGCTATTTGGGCCTTACTATTTTGGCAATTTCAGCGCCGCTTGGTGCGTTCATTTTGGTCGAAAAATATATTCTCCATGACCCGTTGGGGCTGCAATTTAGCGGTCCGGCAACGCTCGCAGTGATTATCCTATTTTTGGTGGGTGTCATGCTGGCTTGTATGGGGTTGGTTGCTATGTACATTGCGCATATTCATGCCGAAGTGTTGGGCAGGCCACTGTACGTGATTCGGCCCGAACGTATGTCAAATGACCGACTGGAGGTTGCTGAGTAATGAAAATTTTATGGCTTTCTTGGAAAGACATCAGTCACCCAGCAGCTGGCGGCGCCGAACGCATATTGCATCAACTCTCTACGGCATTAGTGGCTGATGGCCACGAAGTCACTGTGCTGACCGCGGCATATCCTGGCGCGCAGGAGCACGAGGCAATAGACGGCGTTCATATTATTAGGGCTGGCAATAACCGTTACACACATTCGTTTGTGGCGTTGTGGCGGTATGTGCGTAAATTTCGCAATAAGTTCGATTTAGTAATAGAGGTAGTTAATACTGCGCCCTACTTTAGCTTGTTTTTTAGGGACCGGGCTAAGCGGGCGCTGTTCTATCACCAGTTGGCGCGAGAGGTGTGGTTCCATGAGGCGCCTGCGCCGCTTAGCCACATTGGCCACTATGTGCTTGAGCCGGTTGCGACATTTTTGCTTGGCGCGCGCCGCGCCCCCACTATCACTATTTCTGAGAGTACAAAGCAGGACCTGCGTAAGTTCGGTTTTCGTGATGAGGCTATTAAAATTATTCGCGAGGCCATTACCCTGGAGCCACTCCCTAGTCTGTACAACTCGCGTAAGTTTGACCATCCTACCATACTAAGCCACGGTAGTATTCGCGCTATGAAACGTACGCTCGACCAAGTTAAGGCATTCGAGATGGCCAAGCTCAGAATCCCTAACCTCCAGCTCAAAATTTCTGGTGACGCCACTGGTGATTATGGCCGCCGCGTACTTAATTACATTGAGAACAGTCCGTTCAGTGATGATATTCAGTATATGGGCCGCGTGACCGACGCTCAAAAACAGCAGCTCATGCGCAGCAGCCATATACTTACCGTCACGTCCATAAAAGAGGGCTGGGGGCTGATTGTCACCGAGGCTGCCAGCCAAGGAACGCCTGCTGTGGTGTACGACGTTGACGGCTTGCGCGACAGTGTGCGTAACGGCGTCACTGGCAAGGTCACCGCCCCCACGCCTCGCAAAATGGCAGACGGCATCATTGAGGTTTTCAGTGACATGCCAAGCTACCATCGTATGCGCCGTGCTGCCTGGGAGTGGAGCCAGGAGCTCACGCCGGACAGCAGCTACAAAGATTTTGTAACCGCTTTGGAGATAGCGTAAATGGTGCGCATAGCTCTGTTTTCTGCGCCGGTTTTAGAGTTTGGGGGCGGACTCGAGAAATATTACATAGAGACGGCCGCCGAGCTTGCTAAACAAGATGGCACGCTCGTAGACGTGGTGACTATGGATGACGACTTTATAAACCGGCTTACTTCGTTCATGCAGCTTTTCTACATGAAGCGGATCGACAAAAAGGCTAATTTTAAAGAGTCGCTCACTAACATTCGTGAACGTCTTGGTGACGCTGGCTATCACAAGGAGCGCACAATCCGGGAGTTGCGGCATAGGCTCAGTAATTACGATGTTGTGTACAGTAAAAATGAACTGCTTGAATCGTTCATGCTTAAAGTACTTGTGGGCTACAACCATCTCCCACCGGTTGTGTTGGGCGGCCATACGCCGCTTGCGTATCCCAACCCCCAAAGCTTGCAGGCTAAGGTGCATAATTTTTTGTACGCGAGCCCAATGTATCGGTTTTTTGCCTCGCCTGCCAATAAGTACCACGTGCTTAATAACGAAGAAGAACTATTGTATAAGAAAATTTTTGGGCCTGCTAAGGTGCATAAAATATACAATCCATTCGACGACGTGGCATTTAGGCGACAGGCTACCCGCTACCCATTCAACCTAAGCCTCGACAAGACCAAGTTGCATATCCTCTGGGCTGGCCGCCTGACCGAGCAAAAAGGGGTGGCGGATTTAGCGCGTATTATTGAGGCGGCGAATAATGATGACGTTACCTGGACTATTGCCGGCGACGGCGATTTGCGTCCGATTGTAGAGCAGCTTGCCGCCAACCACCCTACCGTCACCTACCTGGGCCATGTTGATCAAAAGTATATGTCTAGTTTGTATTCCCTGCATGACATTTTTCTTAGCACCAGTAAATGGGAAGGATATCCGTATAACTTACTAGAGGCAAAAGCGTGGGAGCTGGCAATTATTGCTTATGATATTCCCGGTTCGTCTGATATTTTGCACGCGTATGGGCGCGGCTACTTATGCCGGCAACCCGAACAAATAGTAGAACAGCTGCAGCGGTGGGCTATGCATGGGCTGGAACCACCGCCCAAGCGTGTTGGCTCGGGCGATTTTGGCCCCGAAACTGTCTACAAACAACTCCTACAACTCCTAAACCCCACCAACTGAAAGGCCCTGAATGAACATACTTTTAACTAACGTATATAGCTTCCAAAACAAGGGCGATGCAGCCATTGTTATTGCCTTGCTGCATGAGCTGAAGCGGGTGTTCCCCCATCCGAACATCGCCATTCAAACGACCGATGTTAAGAATGACCTGGATAAATATGGCGTGCCGGTGAGCAGCACCCTGCTGTGGCAATTCTTGTCGTCAGTTCGGGATCGTTCGGTAGCGCTGCGTATGGCTGTGGCGGCGCGTGGCATTGTAACGCTCATGTTGTTTTTGCTGGCGTACCGCGCAACCGGCGCGCGCCTGCACTTTCTTCTCACGAAAGAACTGCGACAATTTGTGCACGAGAATATGGTGGCTGATTTTGTGGTGGGGTGTGGCGGCGGTTACTTACGTACCTCAAACGGCAGTGCACACGATACCTTGCTCTTGCTTGTCACCTGCCTTAACTTTGTAACGGCGGCGTACTTGGGCAAGCCGGTTTTTATGTATTCGCAATCTATTGGTCCGGTGTACGGCCGTGTGCAAAAAGCCTTATTAAAGTGGGCGCTCAATAAAGTGCAACTCGTTGAGTCGCGCGAAGACGTGAGTACGCGCTTTCTGGAGTCGCTTAATCTCTCGGTGCCGGTGGTAGCAACTGCCGATTCCGCCCTGTTGCTCGGCGGCCACGGCAAGTTGCCCGAAGGTATTTTGCATGCGAATGACGGCAGAATGCGCGTTGGCCTGACGGTGCGCAAGTGGTTTAAGACGCCAAGCGAACTTGAGGCGTACATTGCCACAATGGCGCAGGCTATAGATTATGTGGTCGAAAAGTATAATGCCGAAGTGTACTACATCCCTCAAGTCATTGCCGAAAAATTTGGCGACGACGACCGCCTTATTGCCCAGCGAGTCCACGAAAAAGTCCGCAACCGTGATTATTTTACCGTGATCGACAGCGACCTTCACCCCTTTGAAGTCATTGGCCTGTGCGCCGCCATGAACGTGTTTATTGGCACGCGCATGCACTCTAATATTTTTGCGCTCATTTCGCATGTGCCGGTAGTGGCTATTGAATACGAACACAAAACCCGCGGCATCATGCGGGGCCTGGGCATTGAGTCGCTCACGCTCGATATTCATACACTCAGCCTAGACACGCTTAAAGCAAAAATCGACGATGTTATTGCTCATCGCAGCGAATACTCCCAGCTCATACAAACTAACCTTGTGGGCCAAATAAAGAAGAGCCAAAGCGCCATGGAGATAATTAAAGAGGTGTATGAAACAAAAGCTCAGGGCGTTCAATAAAGATACTCTTGCACTCGCGCTCCTGAGTCTGATTGGCGTTGCCACCCACCTTCCTTGGTTCTTTACATTTAAGCATTTTACCTCTGGTGACTGGTGGTTCATTGGCCTTGAGCGGTACAAGGATTTTTTGCAATTCTCACCTATTTGGGTGAGTAATAATCTTGGAGGCATGAGTGCTACGCCTCATTTTTATGTGGTACGGTATCTGGAGGCGCTCACGACCACCCTCGGTGCAACATTCGCCCTCAATCAGAAGCTGTTTTTCTTTTTGCCGATTGTGCTCGTGTCGTTGTGGGGTTCTTATGCATTGCTCCGCATGTATTTTACGGCTCGTTTTGCGTTTTTGGGCGCGCTCGTGTATGGGTTTAATACGATTTTTCTGTTTAATCAGGTTGGCGCGCTGACAATAGAGGTGGTGTATGCGCTTGCACCGGTGTCAGTGTATTTGTTCAAGCGCTTGCTTGAGGCGCCAAAAAACGGCCGGCTTATTGTTGCTAGCGCCTTTTTGCTTTCGGTAATGGTGTTTTATGAGCTGAGAATTTCCCTGCTCGTTATAGGCACGCTGTTTGGCCTTTTGTTGTTCAACACGTTGTTCCGAGAGGGGCGGTGGCGTTATCTGTGGCCGCGGGCGTTTTCGTTTGGTGCGGTACTCACTGGCGTATTGCTTATTAACTCGTTTTGGATTCTGCCAACCGTATTCAATACTGGCTCCTCTGCCATGGCCGAGCTTGCCGGGCGCGGGTTATTCGTGAGCTTTAGCGACGTGCTCAATGGCCTCACTCTGCATCACCCCTTTTGGACAGGCGAGCGCCCTACTACATTTGTGTCGCAGCCTATCCCTGTGTATGCGTGGCTCGTGCCTATAGTGGCGTTTGCCGGGTTCGTTATTCGCCCACTCAAGGCGCATAAGGAGATATATTTTTGGGGCCTACTCACGCTTGGCGGTATCTTTTTAGTCAAACAAGTGAACGAGCCGTTTCTTATGGCCTACCCCTGGCTGTACGAACATATTCCGGGGTTTGGGGCTTTTCGGGAATCATCAAAGTTCTACCTTTTTATTACGCTGAGCTATGCTGTTCTCATACCCTTTAGCGTGGGCCGGATTGAAGAGACGCTTGCGGCTCGCGCTGCGTCTGCAAAAAAGAATCTGCTCGGCTATGGCAAATACGCGGTGTATGCGTTGGCTTGCGGACTATTCTTATGGAACGCTGCGCCATTGGTAAACGGCACCTTCCGTACGCTTATGTTGCCGCACGACATGCCGGGCGACTATACCAAGCTGAATGCGTTTATCGATTCACAGCGGGACTATTTTAGGACACTATGGGTGCCGGTTAACTCGCGCTGGGCGACCGACACAAACCGTCACCCCAACCTCATTGCCACGCAGCTTACCCAGGGCCAGTGGCTGTCGCAGCTGGGCGACGACCCCGATATAGAAAAGCCAACTTTGCGCGACAAGGTGGCGAGTATGCTGGCCAACCCAAGCACCAAAGATTTTTTGGCGCTCAGTAGTGTAAAGTATGTGGTTGTGCCGTTGCGTGACCTTGAAAGCGAAGATGACTTTTTTAAGTACTACGGTGATGACCGGCAATTTTATCTCGACAAGCTGAACGCCATTCCCTACTTAAGGCCAGTGGACCTTGGCCTGTCAGAAGTTGCTGTATATGAAAACACAAGCGCTGCGCCGTATATCTCTGCAAGTAGCGACATGCATTTGTTTACATCACTTGCCCGCCTGAGTGACAATTACGATTTTGTCACTAAGGGCCTCGGCGAGCAGTTTACTTTTGCTAGTACTACTAAAGATCAGCCGGCATTCCCCGCTAAAACGGTCGTCCCTCTCTTCCAAGAGGCAAAAACAAGTCCGCTCGGCCAAGATGTGCCAGCCCTCGCCAAGCCATTGGTGTACATACGCAGTTCTGGCGACATGGAATACACGTTGCAAAAAGGCAAGCTTACCCTTTACGCCAAAGACCAAGACCAGCTTTTGGTGAACAATAACCCTGTGCGGAACACGGCGCCGCTGCAGCAACTTGGCGTCGCGCAGCTACCAACCGATACGCCAGCCTATCTGCAAATTGGCGGTCAGCTGAGCGAAATACAAAAAGCCGATACCACCCGGAAACTCGGGGTCGTGTCCGAGCCTCTCACTATTTATAGCGCCGAGAAAAAACAGCTCGTTCCTAACGCTTCGTTTGACCATGCGCTGTGGCAAGACAGGGTGGCTGATTGCAACAACTACGACAATGCCCCGCAAATCAACATGCAACGCGTAACTGACCAGCTGAGTGGTTCAAGTGTTTTGGAACTTAAAGCAAACAGACACACCGCCTGCACTGAAACGACTGCCGAAAACCCCAGCACACAGCCATTCTTGTTTAGTCTTGACTACCGGGTCGAGGTTGGTGACAAGGCGGCGTTTGAGATTGTATTTAACGACACCGCTAAAACCACCGTCAAAAAAGAATTGTCTGCCACTGCAAAGTGGCGCACCTTCCGCCAAATAATGGTGCCGCCGGCTGGTGCCACGGCATTTACGGTGAGACTGCTTGGCTACCCGGAATACCAAATGCGCTCGTATGCCACGAGCTATTACGATAACGTACAGGCCGTTGCCCTCCGTCCGCTCCTAAAAACAAACGCCAGCCCATCATATAGGCCCTACGACCTTCCTCCTTCTCTACCGCTACATTTCTCGTATAAAACGACCGGGCAGGGGCCGAACACCAACCTTATTCCAAACGGCAGTTTCGAAGACAAGCTTTGGCAAGACCGCGTTGGCGACTGCAACCAATACGACGACCGGCCAGTCATTGGCATGAAGCGCGTCAATGGCGCAACGCCCGGTAGTAAAGCACTTCAGCTAGAGGCGCGCCGGCATGCCGCATGCACCCAGACCAACCGCATTAAGGTGCAAGAGAACAATACCTATCTCTTTTCTTTTGACTACCAGAGCCCAAACGCCAAGCGCGCCAGTTACTATATTGCCTTTAACGATCCAGCACACACGGTGATTAAGGGTGACGTGGCAATTAAGAATCGCAATTGGGCAACATTCACCCGACAGATTAAAGCGCCACTAGACGCAACGGAAGCCGCGCTTGTGCTGTATGCCTACAGCGATGAGTACGAGCAGCTGACCATTATTAATCGTTACGATAATGTGGTGCTGACACATGTGCCAGACACACAAAACCGATTTTATCTCGTTAACAGGCCTGAGCGGGAATTGGCCCGGCCAGCTTCGGTGACGTTTGACGCGCCATCGGCCACAAAGAAACATATTCATATTAAAGGCGCCGGTACGTCATTCTACCTTGCTATGGGCGAGGCATATCACCCCGCCTGGAAATTGAGCGCGGGTAACGTGGCCGTGAGCCAGCAGCATCACTACAAGTTGGGTGATGTTATGAATGGTTGGTATATAGATGCCGATGCGCTATGTGCTACGCCGGGTATCTGCAAAAACAACAGTGACGGCACCTACGACATTGAGCTCGTGGCTGAATTTGGGCTGCAAAAATGGGTGGGCACGGGTCTGCTCATTGGGGGTGGCACGGTTGCAACGGGAATGGTCTACTCGTTGATAAGTTGGGGACGGCAATTGCGCCGCCGGCAGCAAAAGAGACGGCAAAAAGTGCCACTCTATACCGATAAGCCAGATGGCACGCATTTTGTGGTGCGCGCTCCGCAAAACGTGCACGTACCGCCACGGACGCAACAGCCAAAGATACCCAAGCGACCCGGCAGGAAGGTGGTGCAGTTATGAAATTTATCCAGCCACCTGGCAGGTATATTGTTCTCGCCCTGTGTGTATTGGGGCCAATGCTTGGCGCTGGGTACATTTTTACGCTCGACATGGCTCCGGCCCCTCCCTTTCCCGATTGGCTGCAAAAAATGGGCTTGATCGCAATATTAGTTGCAAGCGGCATAGGTGCCGAGCGGTTTGTTACCGCACTAAAGCCAGAAAAGGCCACTACAGCCGCCTGGCAATGGGCCGCTTGTTTTGCGGGCATACTTTATACGATAAACCCGTTCGTGTATTCGCGATTTATGGCTGGGCAATACCGCGTGCTACTCGGCTATGCCCTCCTTCCTTTCTTTGCGGCCGCTTTTGTCACATTGATGCGCGAACCCGGTTGGCGCAAGGCGTTGCTGGCAAGCATATGGTTGGTGGCAATTAGCATAGTTTCTATTCATACGGTTGGCCTAGCGGTGCTGGTTGCGCTTGTCTTTGGAGTGCTGTGGTTTTGGCGGCATCGCGCGAACACGGTGTGGCGTAAAAAGGCGGGCTGGAGTGTGGTCATGCTCGGTGGCGCAATGTTACTCGCGAATAGCTACTGGCTGCTGCCTGCACTGCTAGGACATGGCAGTACCGCAGAAGCTGTTGCCGGGTTCGGTAGTGCCGATCTTGCTGCCTTCGCCACCAATGCAGATGGCTTTGGCTGGCTGGGTAACGTGCTTGCACTGCAGGGCTTTTGGGCGGACACAAAAAGTTTGTACATTGTGCCTATGGATGTGTACAGCTGGTGGTGGGCGCCATGGCTCGGGCTGTGGCTGCTGGTGCTGTTCGGCGTCTATAAAAGTTGGAAGGTGCAGCGAGGGCTTGCCATCGCGTTGGTTGCGCTCATTTTTATTGCGGCACTATTGGCAATTGGCACTGCGGGCACACTCGCTAAACCAATCAACGAATTCCTCATACACTACATCCCGTTCTTTGCTGGCTACCGCGAGCCGCAAAAGTTTGTGGCACTGATTGCTCTCGCCTACGCATACTTTGGAGCGGTTGCGGTGGCTGCATTGGCGCAGTGGGCGCAGGGGCATGCCCACAATCAAAAACGAGCGCCATTTGTTGTGCTACCCGTTTTTGCCCTCCCGTTTCTTGCAGCGCCCCTGATGCTTTGGGGTTTTAATGGCCAGTTGCAGCCTGGCCTTTATCCTGCCGAGTGGTATTCGGTTAACGACTATTTGCAACGGGTTGATCCTCAAGCCAAAGTCTTATTCCTCCCCTGGCATATGTACATGCGGTTTGATTTTGCCGGCCGGGTTATCGCCAACCCTGCCGATAGGTTCTTTGCCAACCCTATCATTATTAGCAGCGACCCAGAAATGGCGGGCGCCAAAAGTTACACCAGTAATAGCGACCAGCAGGCGCTGCAATCGAGCATATTGCCCGCGGCTTTGGCGGGCGACAAGAATGTGGCAAAAAACCTGCGTATGTTAAATATTCGCTACGTCATAGTGGCCAAAGAATTAGACTATAAAAGGTATGGTTTCCTTGGCACGCAGCCCGGTTTTAGCTTGGTGCAAGAGACAGCCAGTGTGACGGTATATAAGGTTAATGATTCGGAGTAATACAGAAATTCATGCGTAGGTTACGTAACGTTCGTGTGCGCAAAGAATGGCGCTCAACCAGCACAATGCCCCCTGCCAAAGATCACCTTGCCTGGGTAACGAATGCTTGGGTGCAGCATATGGTGTTTGGTGCGCTCGTGTTGGCCCTTGGCTTTTTTGCTCAGAATAGTTCGGTTGGCATGGTGCTGACCGGCCTGTACGCCGTTGCTGCACTTGCCTTACGGTTGCCGAGCGATCTTACCTTTAAGATTACGCTTATTGGTCTCGTGGCCTTGCCCGTCCTTACTTTCACCGGCAAGCAAGAGCTCGTCGGCGTGTATGCTCAGTACGTCTTTTTGCTGTTATGTGTTGGTACAGTGGGCGCGCTCATTGAGCAGTGGCGCCAAGGTGATTCATTTTTCGAAGTAGGTCTGCCTGTTCACGCTAAGGTCGGAGCGAGCGGTAGGCCTGCGATATAAAAGTAATAAACTATAAGGGATGGGAGAAACCATGAAGATTAGCTTGCAGCCACTTGCACGAAAAGTGCGCTCAATGAAAATGGCCGGTCTGTTTGTAGCTGCTGCGGTTACGGCCGCGGTGAGCGTGAGCGGTTCGGCATTTGCTACCAGCCCAGGACCAAAATACTTCGATGTAGCAAAAGGCAGCCCGCAAGCCGTCTGCTACAAGCAGTTGGGCGATGGTTGGAAGAAGCTTGGCTTCAAAAACCTAGACCACTGTTTGCGCTATGTTTCAACACCAGCGCCCGAAGTTAAATCGGACTGTAACGGTGGATGGTGGTACGTCTACGGCTTTAAGTCGATTGGCCATTGTAAACTGTGGGTCACCATGCACGGTGGCGGCGGTTACGACGGCGACGATCACCCCGAAGATCAATTCTAGTCCTAGCTACAGGGCAAGAAACTAAAAAGAGGCCCCCGCACGGGCCTCTTTTTAATGTAACATTGCTGTTTCTAAACGGTCTTTTTGGTCGATGATAAACATCAGGTCTTCTTCGTAACCCTCTATATGGCCTTCTTCTACTTTGGCGACAGAGCGTGGTTCACCCCGGGCGGCTTGGTCCCGCACCCATTGGCGCTGCTCTTGCACCCTTTTTATGATGGCTTCAACGATGCCATTACAGTATTCAATGCCATAGGCATCGCAAAATATGCGTAGACGCCGGGCCAGGTCCGTGTTTGCGGGCAGGCCGACCCACTTACGTTTTTCGTTGCTAAAGAGGGGTAAAAAGCTGTAGGCGGCGAAGGCAATGTCGCTAATGCGGGGGCCGGGGCCAACGGTATCAAAATCTACCACGGCTTTAAAATGACCGTTTTCAAAAATGCAGTTATATGGCGCGAAGTCGTTGTGGCATATAACTTGAGGATTAGTGGGGTCGGAGATTTGCCAGTGCGCGTTTTTTGGCGGCTTGTAATGGGCGGTAATGTCGTGGAAGCGGCGAAGGAATTGGGCGGCCTCGCTGAGTGCTTCGTCTGACCATAAATTGGCGGGCGTTGTTTTGCTGAGGCTGAAGAATCCGGCGTCGCCTTCAATAAAGGCAAGCATTTCCCGGCCATGCCGGTCTATGCCCAGTACTCGTGGTACGCCCTCAAATTTTTTCTTGTCCAGATAGCGCAAAAGATGGTGAACCGCCGGTGTCCATTCGCCTGTAGCGCGGTGTACGGTGTCGTCTATACGGGTGGCATAAGCCATCTGCCCGGGGGTCAGATGCAATGCTTCGTTGTTCATGGCAAAATCATTCGATCCCATAATTCCCTAGGAGGTAAGGCTCATGCCCGCACCCACGCCCTACCCTGTTCTAAGCTGTTACGCATGTATTATACCTATGAATCACTCAGAGTCTTGGTAAAAAGTTCACAATCTTGTATAATCTACTACTGTTCCACGCAAATAATGCGACCAAAAAATATTGGGGAGTCGCCAAGTGGTAAGGCACTGGGTTTTGGTCCCAGCATTCGGGGGTTCGAGTCCCTCCTCCCCAGCCATGAAATTATTACAACGACAAATCGCCTGGAAACGGCGATTTTTGTCGTTTTACATCTGTTATTCATTCTCGAATCCCTTATCCCTTTTCATTAAGGTAGTTGTTATATAATAAAAAATATGTTATGGTATATACTATCGCATTTCCAATCTTCTGAAAGGAGCACTGCGTGTTCGCGCGACATAGCCGGTAACTCCCCTGTTACCCGCGCCTTTACCAAGCAAGACATGACTACCTTCGGAAGGTGCGGGCCCACCAGCCCCACCTTCAAGGAGGACTGTCATGACAAGCAACAACATTCTCAGTGAGTATGGCATCACGGTGCCGGATGGCAAGTCGGTGGCCATGGTCATCTACTGCAACCTCAGCGGCTGCGACTGCTTCTACATCTTCTTCAGCCCACTCGGTGAAACAGAGCTACGGCAACAGGAGGTATGGAGGGTGCGCGCGGATGCGAAGCACCTGCCGCGCGCTGGGCGGTCGTCCGCCAAGCTCCTGCAATACTGCGAGGAGCACTGGCCGCAGGCCCTGCGCCTGAGGCATTCACTCTGCATCTCCGTGGATGCGCCGGATGTCTTCGAAGCGAACGCCTGCGGCTACTGTCAGTCGCTGGCGGCCCACCCGGGCGAATGCCCCAGCCTGCTGGGCGAACCGTCAGATCCGGAGGTCGTGGCAGCGGGCCGCGTGTGGTACTACGGCTACAGGATGGGCCGCGCGGGACGCTGGAGCGGCTTTATCGAGCGCGTTCACCGCAACTCCGCGCGAGTCAGGCTGGGCTATGCTCGGGGCAAGAGCGATCTCGAGCGCGAAGGCCCGCTGTTATCCCACTGAGAATGCCGGTGCCGCACCCCGTGTGCGGCACCGGATCTCTCCTGAAGCTTTATAGCTTATTAAGTTTCAGGAGAGGTTTTGTCACGCAATAATTTTCTAATGTTGTGGAGGGTAGTCTCGTTTGGTAGCCGATTAAGTAATCCTCGCTCTGTGAACCTTATCTCCAGCCAAGAAAAATGACATATATGCAAGTATGTGTCATT
>DATIBT010000056.1:0-7660 GCA_035457345.1 Saccharimonadales bacterium (SeqCode)
GTAACCACGCTAGCAAAATCCATTTTAACGAAAAAAAAAGCGAAGGTAGCAAGCGGCGTCTTGCTGGTTCAGCAACCATCAAAGGCGCGATTGCTCGCAAATTAAAGCGCGCTTTAGGAGCTTAATTATGAGAATCAAACGCAGCGTAACCGCACGCAACAAGCACAAGAAAATTTTAAAACTTGCTAAAGGCATGCAGCATGCCCGTCGCCGCTCATTCCGCCTTGCTAAGCAAGGTGTCATCCGCGCACTGCAATATGCCTACCGCGACCGCCGTAACAAAAAGCGCGATCTGCGCGGCACATGGATCACCCGAATTAACGCCGCAGCCCGCGAAAACGGCACCACCTATGCCAAGCTAGTGCACGACATGAACAAAGCCGGTATTGAGCTTGACCGTAAGATACTTGCCGAGCTGGCCGCCAAGGAACCCGCTGCATTCGCCGAAGTTGTTAAGACTGCCGGTAAATAAAGCACCTCCTTCTAGGATCTAAAAAATCACCCCCCTAAAGAGGTGATTTTTTAATATCAGACTGCCTGTAAGCCGGGTTCTGTCGTGGACGGCCATCTATCTAGTTACGTAGTTGCCTACATAATCAAGCGGTTTATCGACTGGCGTGGCGGACTACCCTTATAGCCAATCTCCTTGCAGCAGACAGGGTTTACCTTCTTGCCATGTCACCATGACACGCTGTGGGCTCTTACTTTAACCTTGATGCCTTCGCACCGAAGGGTTATCCCGGACAAGCCGGGCCCACTCCTTTCACCCTTACCTGCTGTGAGGCAGGCGGTTTCGTTTCTGTGGCACTTTCCCTAGGGTTTCCCCCGGTTGCAGTTAGCAACTGTCTTGTCCTATGCTGCCCGGACTTTCCTCTTACCCCTTTGAGAGCAAGCGGCCATCTAGCAATCTGACGATATTATATTATAGCTGTTTAAACTGATCCTCGCAATACACTTATGCTGATTGCTGGTCGAGTATTTTATTTACCATGCCATCAGCGTCTTTATTAAACTCACGTCGCACATGAGTAAATGTAACTTTTTCAAACTTTTTTACCAATTCTTTAATATTAGCGTGAATTGGCCACAAGTCCCTGTTCCTAATTTGGTAAATGCCATTTAACTGATTAACGACCAGTTGGCTGTCCATCCTGCAGCTGAGGCGCTTACCGCCCATCTCAAAAGCTTTCTGCAAGGCAAACTTAACTGCCTGGTATTCAGCTTGGTTGTTAGTGGTAATTCCTAAATACTTACCACCCTCAAATAATGGACGTTCTTCAGCATCAAAAATAACGAAGCCAGAAGCAGATGGGCCTGGATTACCGCGCGACCCTCCGTCAGTATAAATTATGAGTTCTTCTATATTTGTAGTTTTATTGTCTACACTTTCTTTGAGAGTGCTACCCGTCACCTCTATATTTTGCGGTGACTCCTCCAACTGAAGTGCAAGCCGTGTAGTTTCTGTTACCTCATTTAGTTGTACTTCTGACACCTTTTTCCAAGCGTACTTGTCGTGATCCCCGCTTAACTCCAAGGTGGTATCAGGCCGGAGACTCACTAAAAATACAAGGACAATGTATTGGTGCTGTACGTCTCGTACATCAAGTTCTGAATGGACATCGAAAAGTTGAAGCGTCTCAACCTCCCTGCCAGTCTCTTCGGTGATTTCGCGCTGAATAGCTGCACGTGGGTCCTCCCCGAACTCGACCTTACCTCCCGGAAGCTCATAGAGCCCTCTATAGAGCTCGTTTCCACTCGAGCGACGTAAAAGCAAGACTTTTTGGTCTTGCTTAATGATTGCTCGTACGGTTAGTGTTTGTTTCATGATATATATAAATAAATTCACATTTGGTCGGGATGACAGGACTCGAACCTGCGGCCTCACGGCCCCCAGCCGTACGCGCTAGCCAACTGCGCCACATCCCGTTAGTCCCTCTCGCGTATCCTGACACTGCGCGGATAGATAAGATATTTCCTGCGTTTACATACAGGTGGGTGTCCGCAACTTACCTCCACGGAAGTAAGCAATTAAGACTCCCTATATATCCAACTGTTCAGAAAATATTCATACCCGCGCATCATTGCGTCAGGATACCTTTATTATATAGCCTAGAATCACAGTTGGCTACCGGTAATAAAACCGAGTAACCAATAAACGATACGCCCGAACGGCTCGCTGAGGAATGCGTAAAATAAGACAAAGAAGAAGATAATAGCCGCGAAGCCCATATTCTCTATCTGTTCCATCACCCGCCGCACCGAATCAGGGGCAACAGAGTAAAGCAGGCGTGAGCCATCCAGAGGTGGGAACGGAATCATGTTAAATACAAAGAAGGAAATGTTGACCAGAGTAAACATACCGAGTGCTACTACAACAGAATCCGGCAAATCAGTAGCGGTAAAACGCAAAATAGTGCCAGCGACAAAGGCCAGCGCAAGGTTAGTTAAGGGGCCCGCAACGCCCACAAGCGCCGCCCCATACTCTCCCCACTTGATACGATAAGGGTTGAAAGGCACCGGCTTAGCGGCACCAAACGGAGGTGCCCCGATCATTACCAGAAACAAAGGAAGCAAAATAGTTGTAAATAAGTCTATGTGAGCCAAAGGGTTGAGCGTCAGCCTCCCCTCGTGCTTTGCGGTATCGTCGCCCAGCCAGTAGCCCACAAAGGCATGCATAGCCTCGTGCAGAGTCATGGAAATAAGAATTGAGACCAAAGCGATAATAAGGATGTCTAACTGCATATGATCCCAGTATACCAGCAATGCTTGACAGTTATAGGGGTAATACAGTAAAATCATCTGTTAGTTAATAGAGACAAATAATTATGGCTGCAACATGCGATTTAACCGGTAAAGGTAAACAGTTTGGCAACCACGTGAGCTTCTCACAGCGGCATGTTAAACGTGTTTGGAAACCGAACCTCCAGAAAAAAACCTTCACTGTCGATGGTCAAAAAGTGACCATGAACCTCAGCACCCAGGCGATTCGTACCCTCAAGAAAAAGGGTATCCTCGTCAAGGCTGCTTAACCCACCACGCTTTTTAAAAATACCCCGCATACTAGCGGGGTATTTTTTGTTTTTACTTCGTACGGGTTAATTCATAGACTGTCAGCACCTCTGGCAGTGTACCAGCCTTTAGCTTCAGCTTTGGCACCGCCTCAGCAGCAGTCGCTCCAAGCTCTTTCAGGAACTCGGACAGAGGGGCCTGCGGGACTTCGAACTTAATACCGTCCTCATCATAGTGAGTAGGGATAACAGTCTTGGGCTCGATGGCGCGCACTACATCAACGGCTTCCTTGGGCTCGAGAGTATACCCATAGCCACCCACAGGCAGAACAAGTATATCTACGACGCCGATTGTCTCAAGCACCTCTTCGCTTAATTTAGCGTGTACATGGCCCAATATTGCTACGCTATAGTCATCAATGTCGAGACGATAAATAGTAGCTGTCTGGGGTGAACCGTCTGGCTGGCTGTGTGGAACGGACGGAATACCGCGCACTGAGCAGTTGTTCACTTCGTACTCACCAGGTCCACTAATAACAACCGTACCTTCACTCCCGGCAACGCCAAAATCTGGCTGAGTCAGTAATATGGCGGCCGCATTCGCTCCCTGATCTTTAAGTCCATACATACTTAATTTAGGGTCCACAACAAAATCTGCCTTTTTGTAACTTATGACGACACAGTTACCACCTTTACGCTCAATCTCCATGAATCCTCCTTGTTATGCCTCTGAAAGTACGTGCTCAGTATCCTGCAACAGCGTAAATTTACTATTAATGATGTTTATAATAAAACGATCTTTAATGCTCAGCCGGTAATAGAACTCTTCGTAGGGCATGACAGTATAGTTCAACGAATGCCCTTCGTCGTCTTCCATTTGTTTGATGAACCGCTTGAGCTGCGTCTTATTAACATTTCCGGCGAGCAGAACATCGAGCTCGCTACCGCTACCCCTCACGAGGCTGCCACTCAACAGAGCGACACGTACATCCCCGAGTGCTTTGAGGCGCTTGCCCCAATCAGTAGCAGCAACGGGCATTGGCTGCTCGTTTGTGTGGTCGCTATCACCAAATATTGCCTTAAGTGGCTCATAGTAAGCATAGTTCTGATTGACCTCGTAGTACAGACGATTGTTCGAACTATCACTTTGAATGATCCCAATGCTCAGCATATTAGCCAGCTCGCGTCTTACCGAGTTAATCTGTTCGTCAATTTTACGAGTTATTTCACGCACATAAAAGGCGCGGTTTGGGTTATTCAAAAAGAGGTGCAACAGCTTGACCCTCGTCTTGGAACCAAATAATGCATCAATCATTTGTTACCTCTTTTTATTCCCTGTCTGGCCTATTGTACCAAAATGTGATGCAGTACGGATATAGCTGACGATGCGTTTCTCAAGATCAGCTGGCGCACCCCATACAATTGCTGGATTGCGCTTAAACCAAGTCCGTTGGCGCTTAGCAAGTGACATATCACTCCGGATAAATTCCTCTATTGCCTCCTCTTCAGTTTTTGTCCCCTCAACTACCCCTCTAAAAATCCTATAAATGTTACCGGTCATGGCCTCGTTATCCCATCCATATGCTTGGCCTAGCCGTCGGACCTCATCCAGAATCCCCGCTTTGATCATCGCATAGGCACGCTTTTTTATGCGTTCTTTAAGAACATCCCTTTCCGTAGATATACCTACAACAAACGTGTTATCTATCATTATTGCTTCTCTCTTGGGAAGACCACCTAGCTCGATCGCGCGAATTAAATGTCGTTTGTTTTGCATGTTATATGGTATTTCGATGTGTGAATCTCTACATATTTGCTGAAGCTCATCTATGCTCTTCGCGAGCAGCTCTGCTCGCCTTTCAGGATCGGCGGGAGCGCCAAAATCATAATCGAATATCACTGCATCAATATATAGGCCAGTTCCTCCTACGAGTAGCGGCAACTTCCCTCTTGCTCGTATATCTGCAATTGCTTCATTTGCTAGCCTCTTAAAATCCGCCGCAGTAAATGGCTGTCCAGGCGTAACAATATCAAGAAGATGATGTTGTACTTTTGACCTGTCACCATCTGTTGGTTTTGCTGTGCCGATGTCCATGCCTCCATAAACGGTCCGTGAATCTGCACAAATTATCTCGCCGTCATACGTTTCGGCGATCGTCATAGCCAAATCCGACTTCCCGCTTGCAGTCGGCCCAACAATGACAATCAATGGTTTGACCGACTGCATAGTGTAACCTCTGTTTCTTACGAAAGTTGTTGTAGGAAGTTCTTCAATTCGCTAAGCGACATCTTCTCTTCTTTATCACGAAGCCGGACACTTACTGCACCTTCGGCAACATCCTTTGGCCCAATGATGATGATGACAGGTATCTTTATATCCACCGCATCACGTATCTTTCGGCCAAGCGACTCATTCCTACTGTCTATGCTATAGCGAAGCTCATTGTACTTAAGAGGCTTCATGAGCAATGTATCGTCAAGCTGTTCAGTTACCCGCCCTACATAATCCATGACCGTGTCATTGATGGTTAGGATCCTAATTTGCTCTGGCGCCAACCAGAATGGTAGCCAGCCAGCAGTCTTCTCAAGGAGGATTGCCATAAACCGTTCGTAAGAGCCGAGGATGGCCCGGTGAATCATAACAGGCGCTTTGTCGGTTCCGTCTGCGTCGGTGTAGGTTAGGCTAAACCGCTTGGGCGTTGAGAAGTCGAGTTGCACAGTAGAAAGCTGCCGCTCGTTCCCAAGCACATCTTTGTACATAAAATCGAGCTTAGGACCGTACAGCGCAGCCTCACCTTCCATTTTCTTAGCGTGGAGCTTCTGCTCAGCAGCCAGCTCTTCCAGCATGGCCTCTGCCTTGTCCCAGTCCTTAGTATCACCAATGTACTGATCTGGCTTACTATAGTCGCGGACCGACAATGACACCCAATGGTCACCGTACATACCAAGCGCTCCATGAAACTCTTTAATGAAGTTACAGAACTTTATTACTTCGTCCTTAATTTGATCGACAGTACAGAACAGGTGGCCATCATCAACTGTAATGGCGCGCACCCTGCCCAACCCACCAATCTGGCCCGGCTTCTCATCACGGTACTGCATGGTTGATTCCATGTAGTTGATCGGTAGGTCCTTGTAGCTGCGGGGCTGCGAGGCATAGATCTGAGTATGATGCGGACAGTTGACCGGCTTCATAACAAAATCTATGTCGTAGTGGCTCTTAACAGCGAAAAGCTCATCACTAAACTTCTGAGCATGACCAGAAATCTCGTAGAGCTCACGCTTGGCAATGTGCGGAATGCCCACTTCCTGACCTCCATACTTTGCGCCAGTCTGTAGTAGGGCTTGCTTAAGAAGGTTGCGAATAGTCGTGCCACGGGGTGTGAAGAGCGGCAGGCCCGAACCTACAAGATCAGAGAAGGCGAAGAGATCGAGCTGCTTGCCCAGCAAGCGGTGGTCGCGACTCTTAGCCTCTTCAAGCGCCTTTAGATAATCGTCTAAAGCTTCTTCTGTTTCAAACGCCACTCCATACAAGCGCTGCATCTGAGGGTTGCCTTCTTTGCCACGCCAGTAGGCGCCGGCAATTCGCATGAGCTTAAAGGCCCCTACCCTTCCAGTACTCTTTACATGAGGGCCGCGGCAAAGGTCAGTAAAGTCGCCGTTCTTGTAAAATGAGACTTCCTCTACCTTACTCTCTTCGCCCGCTTCTAGGCCGAGTTCACTGGTGTCTAGGTCTCTGGCAACGGTTGTGCCCTCACGCTTCAAGTCATTAAGAAGTTCGCGTTTGTAGGGCTGTTTTGCCTCATCCGCCCAGGCGATCGCCTCATCGACGGGCTCAGTGAAACGTTCAAACGCCTGATCCTCAGCAATTATTTTTTTCATTTCGGCTTCAATTTTGCTGAAGTCGTCTTCAGAAATAGTTGTCTTACCAAGATCGATATCGTAGTAGAACCCATTCTCCACTACTGGCCCCACACCGAATTTAGCCTCTGGCCACAATCGCTGAACGGCGGCAGCAGTAATATGCGCGAGTGAGTGGCGCATGGAATGAAGACTATCGTGTTTGTCTGACATGTAAGGATTCCTTTTTAGCTAGTAACAAAGTAAATAAGTATGAAGAAGTACCCCCTAAGGGGTCGTCGTCCGCACTACTGTTACTACTTTGCGTGGCATAACTGAGTGTATTTTACCAAGAAAAATACCCCAGGCAAACCTGAGGTACTTTTCTTGGTGGGCTCTAGAGGACTCGAACCTCTGACCTCTTCCACGTCAAGGAAGCGCTCTAGCCAACTGAGCTAAGAGCCCGCATAACGATTAACAGAGTACGACAAAAACACTTTCTGATCAAGGGGAACAGGTAAAACCATATGTGACGTTAAGCCCAGCATACCCGATCATTGACATATTAAAAAGCTTATGCTATTATGTATGTGTTATGGAAAATCCATTGAACCCGCTCATTACACCAGATAAGGATCCCTCAGAGCTTCAGAAGTTCCCCATACACTATGAACATATTTCCGATAATCGGCCTTCACGACGCCGCAGCAAACCAACCACTCGCAAGTAATCCCCAAGTGTCGTAAAACAGCCCGGCATCAACAGATGCCGGGTTTTGTTTCCACAATTCCACATTGTTATCCACTAGCTTT
>DATIBT010000057.1:0-6521 GCA_035457345.1 Saccharimonadales bacterium (SeqCode)
CTGTCATAGTCCCAGGAGAATTCGAGGACTTCGTCGCCGTTGGGGCCGGTATACAACCAGCTGCCTGTTGACACGCGACGTGGCCGGGTTCTCCCCACGATAGCCATAACGCGTTCCTCGATTGTTTCCGGGTCCGCATGAGCAAACTGGCGCGTGGCAGTACTGTCTGCGCCGTCATTGACAACCCTGAATCCCGCTCGTTCCAGAATAGTGCCGAGGCGGGGGCAGGTGCCAGCGGGCCAGGTGATCGTGCAATTGTCTTCCTCTGTGGACGCGTACGGGTAATGAATTTCTACTTTTGCCGAGACTGCCTCGGAGCCCGTAACGTACAGTGCCATGAACGTGACATAGCCAAGCCGCAAAACGACCACTCCTCTGATTGGTGGGTGCCGGGCAAATTATAGCAGAATGGCCAGTAAACTGGGTGATCCTGCCTGTGCGGAACCATGCATTGTGCAATACTATAAAATATTTATAATGTTATTGCAACAATCTGTATCTGTGGTACAATATTAAAAAGTAATAGCGCTTTTAGGGCGCATTTTTTATGGCTCAAGATCAATCTAAAATACGCAACATCGCAATTATCGCCCACGTTGACCACGGTAAGACAACCCTGGTAGATGGGCTGCTTAAGCAATCTAAAACCTTCCGCGACAACCAAGCAGAAATGAGCCAGGAGCTCATTATGGACTCAGGTGATCAAGAACGTGAGCGCGGCATTACTATTACTGCCAAAGTGACGGCGGTGCAACACGGCGATTATCGCATTAATATTATCGATACTCCGGGTCACGCCGATTTTAGCGGCGAGGTTGAACGCACACTCAACATGGCCGATGGCTGCCTGCTCATTGTTGACGCGCAGGAAGGCCCCATGCCGCAAACCAAGTTTGTGCTTGGCAAGGCGCTGGCAAATGAGCTTACGCCAATTGTGGTTATTAACAAAATCGATAAGCCGGGCAGCCGCATTAAAGAAGTCGAAGACGAACTCGCCGACCTTTTCCTAGAGCTTGCTGTTCATGAGGACCAGCTCCATTACCCCGTGTATTACGCTATTGGCCGTGCCGGCAAAGCCTGGAAGGACATGCCTGGCAATCCAGATGAAGACGCTGACCTTGAACCAATCTTTGACGCCATTATGAACGATATCCCTGCCCCAAGCGTTGAATTGGACAAGCCGTTCCAGATGCTGGTCACCGCCCTGGCCTGGGATAACTTTAAGGGTAAATATGCCATTGGCCGCATTACCCGCGGCGGTGTAAAGGCTGGCGACCAGGTAGCCATCTGCAAAAAAGACGGTACCATTGCCAAGGGTAAGGTTGAGCTTGTATTCATGAGCCACGGCCTCAGTAAATTTGAGGTGCCGGAAGGTGTTGCTGGCGACATTGTGCAGGTAACCGGCCTTGCCGACGTGCAAATTGGCGAGACAATTGCCGACGCCGCCCAGCCCGAGGCCTTGCCAGTTATCGAAGTTGAAGCGCCGACTCTTGAGGTATTCCTCGGCCCTAATACCAGCCCATTCAAGGGGCTCGAAGGTGAATTCAATACCGGCCGCCAAATCGGTGATCGTCTGCATAAGGAACTTGAGACTAATGTTGGCCTGCGTGTCACCGATGACGGCATTGGCTTTAAAGTTGCCGGCCGCGGTGAACTGCACGTAAGCGTGCTGATTGAAACCATGCGCCGCGAAGGCTACGAATTTGAAGTCGGCCGCCCGCAAGTCGTCACTAAAGTAGAAGACGGCAAAACTATGGAGCCAGTCGAAGAACTTATTATTGAAGTCCCGGCAGAACACGTGGGCACTGTCCAGATGGAGCTTGGTCAACGCCGCGCCACGCTTAAAGAGCAGTTTAACTCTTCTTCAAAAGGCGTCACGAAACTCGTGTATGAGCTTCCAACACGCGCACTCCTTGGTCTTCGCAACATTCTTATGACCCAAACTAAGGGCACAATTATTATGAACAGCCTGCTTGTCGGCTATCAACCGTTGGGCGCGCCGCTCCAGCAGCTCCGCAATGGTGTGCTCATCGCGTTCGAAACCGGCACCACAACCCCGTACGCCCTTGAAACTGCCGAACAGCGCGGCACGTGTTTTGTCGGTCCTGGCGAGAAGGTCTACGCTGGCCAAATCATTGGCCTCAACCGCCGTGGCGATGATCTTGAGGTAAACGTATGTAAAGCTAAACATCTTACTAACATGCGTAGTAGCTCAAGCGATGGTGTGATTCAGCTGACGCCGCCGACTATTTTGAGCCTTGAACAGTGTCTCGATTTTATTGAAAACGACGAACTCTTAGAAGTGACTCCTAAGTCACTCCGCCTCCGCAAGCGTGAACTCAATCCGAGCTTACGCAAGCGCCAGAATTTTAAAGCAAAATAAAAACCGCGGGCTAGCGGTTTGCCTTTGCACGGCCAGACGGTTCCCAGGTCTGGCCGTGCTTCAGCACGTGCATTATACGGATCGGCTCTTGGCGTAGAGACCGACCAGGGTGGTGATGCTGCCGATGTAGTTTTCGGCCGAGTCCTCTCTCAGTTTGACAGTGACCTCGCCTGTGACCACTTTCGGCTTGGACTCGATGCCCGGCACCGGTTCAGCTTCTTCCTCGTGCAGATCGACGACGACAAACTGGACAGAAGTGGCGACGCAGAGATCTGATGCCCGGAGCGCCTCCATGAAGGCGTCCGTGATGGTCGGCTCGGTATTGTCCTCCTCGGCCTTGCCCGGAACCTGGAAGGGACCGGGTTCAAACCGTGCGATGGACAACCGACGGTGATCGTCGCCCATAACATCGACGCTGATCACCTCCTCACACTCGTCACCCTCGCGGCCCGGCACAGTCACGCTATACCAAAAGCCGGTAGGGGGAAGCGGCTGGACTTTGCTGAAGATCTCACGAACCAGCGCGACAGCCGTTGCCAGATTGGCCTTTTCCATTTCTGCGGTCACTCGGCACCGGTTCTGCCGGGTGATGACCTCCCAGTCCGTGGGCAGGTGCTTTGCGACGGTGTCGCGGTTCGCCTCCGGCCAGGCGGCGTGGATGGTTACACCTGTCAGTTGATGGGGGGTTATGGTGATTTCAAGCTCGTCGCCACCGAGCGCTAAATTCAGGGACGCGTTTTGCGGCCCCTGTACTGCACCTCCGGTCATACCGCACTACCCTTCTTCATTCTTGCAGTGCCTGTGGATAAGTATACCAAATCATTGTGTAAGGCTGGAAATATTACTTAGTTTATTATATATGTGTAGGTTATGCGCCGGTCACTTTTGACATTACTAAGATCTGAGCGTATGATGCAAGTAATGAAAACTTTCATCAACAGCTTTGCCTTTTTCTTTTATGGCCGCCCAGTGCTTGGCGAGTTGTTGATGAGCGTTGAAACATAAATCCCCTCGAAGTTCACCAACAGGCCGCCAAGCAGGCGGCCGTTTTTAATACTCAAAACGAAGGAGCTATATATGTCAATTATGGAAGTAGAGGCTAATCGAGAAGTCGCAGGTGCCCACGAGGTAATAGAACAGAGTCGTGAACGCATAACCGCTATTGACGACGAAGTCGCCCAGTTGCTCGTTGAGCGCCATGCGACTGTGCAAGCCATTGCGCTGGCGCGGCGAGTTGCCGGTGAGCCGTTGTACAGCGCGCGCGAACAGCAGGCGACGGTTAATGATTTTACCAGTGCCGCAGAAGAGCATGGGATTGACCGGGACATGGCTAGAAGGGATATAATTCATCCTTTAGTTGAAGCCGAAAATAAGGTGACTGTTTCCCTGGCCGGCATGGCAGCCTATGAAGGTGAAGATACATCTGATGTGATAGCCGAAGGTCTCCGTCGCAAAACAGAGATTGACTTGCAGCTTATTATGTTGATTGCTCAGCGCAAAGCTGTTGCCGAGGCTATTGGCGAAGCTAAAAAAGTGTTAGGCCTCGGTATCTACAACGAAGCGCGTGAGCTAGAGGTTATTGATAGGTTTATTGATACAACGGTTCAAGGTGGGGTGTCGCGTCAACTCTCGTATGGCATTATTACTCGTCTGATTCAGGAGTCGCGCAGTGCCCAGTCGGTCGTGCTAAGCGGCGGCGAGATGAGTGCTACCCAAGCTGAGGCAATCGCCCAGTAAACCAGTCTCTTATAAGTCGGGTTTCGGGTACTCCCCGCTCTATTAGTTCGGCGCTGAGTTCATCGACCATTAGGCTTGGGCCAGATATATAGATTAAGTGCTCGTTGTGATCTGGCAGGTCAAAAGTGGTGATATGCCTCCCAATAATATATCTCACACTGAGCTCTGGTCGCTCTCGTTGCCAGGCGTCGAATTCCTGGGCAAATATGGCGTCAGGCGTCGTAGAACCGTAGAGCAGCATAACCGGTACGGGCGCGCCCTCGTGTATGCGCTGTTTTAAGATAGCGTGGAATGGGGTAATGCCAATGCCCGCTGCTATAAAAATGAGGGGCGCGGTACTCTCGCGCCAGGTAAACGTCCCTTCGAGGCCATACCCCTTTACGCTATCGCCTGGTTGCAGCTTGGCGAGACTGTTTTTATATGCGCTACCGCTGAGGCGGGTAGTGATGGCAATAATTCCCTCGTATGGCGCCGAGGAAATACTAAACCTATGCTCGAGAGGTCCATAGGGCCCGGCAACCTCAACTTTGATCGACTGCCCTGCTGTCCACGTAAAACCATCTGGCGGGGTGAACAAAAATGTGGCCGCATCGGCTTCTTCACGCTTTCCCTGGAAGTGGAATTCCATGATCTTTATTATGCACCTCCGGTGCTTTTGGTAAACTAACAACATGGAAAAACACACCTTGTACATGGTGACCGGCGCTTCGTGTGCCGGCAAGACAGCGGCGATGCACGAGCTATTGCAGCATAATGCCGCTTTCGAAATCTTCGATATTGACTGGCTAGCCCTTCCGGCGAGCGAACTGGCGGGTAAATCTATTTATGCTAATGAATCAACATGGTCTGCGTACGCCAGTCTTTGGTTCGAGGTGTTGCATGCGGCATATCAGAATGGGCGGGTGCCGGTGCTATTCTCGCCTGCTAGCCCAAATGATATCACCCGTTTTGGTCAGCCTGACTGGTGCGACGATGTGAAGTGGCTTCTTTTGGACTGCCCGGATGATGTGCGGGTGCAGCGCATGAACGCCCGGGCGTGGGATTCGGTCCGTCAGCGTGAAGCCCTCGCTAGCGCCGCCCAGCTCCGTACGCTCGTCAAGCACCATATTGATACCAGCAAGCACTCCCCTTCCCAGGTAGCCGCGCGTATTACGGCCTGGCTGCAGCCCAAGTCCAGCTAGTACGTCTGCAGATTTTCCATTGTAAGTATGGACAAAATAAACAGCTTATGTTACTATTGTTCCAACCTATTGATGAATACCGAGGTAAGTGACTACAGTTCTCGCCGTTCATCGCGTGAGAAATAGGCATATCAACTCAACCGAAAGGTATTCATGCAAAATTCTCGTTTTAGGGGCCGTCAGCGCCCTAATGGTCAACGCCGTCAAAACGGTGGTGGCTACTCTATCAATGGCCGTCAACAACGCCCAATGCGTCAAAAAGGCCAGGCCAAATACATCAACCCTGAAAAATTTGTGAACAAAGCCAAGCCAGCTCAAGAAGTTGAGCCATTTGTGCCTGTTCACACATTTGCTGACTTCAATTTTGCCCCTGCCTTGCAGCGCAACATTGAAGCCCATGGCTATGTAAACCCGACCCCAATCCAAGATGGCGCCATTAAGCCGGTCATGGAAGGGAAAGATTTAATCGGCCTCGCTAACACCGGTACTGGTAAGACGGCGGCATTCTTGCTGCCAATTCTTTCCCGCTTGGTTGAAGACCCATCGAGCGCCCGCGTGCTCATTATGGCACCGACCCGTGAACTTGCAGTGCAGATTGACGACGAATTCCGCGCCTTTGCAAAAGGCCTCAATCTTTATAGCGCATTGTGTGTGGGCGGTGTTAATATTGGCCCGCAAATTAAGCAAATTAAGCGCGGGCCGCACATTGTTATTGGCACCCCTGGCCGTCTTAAAGATTTGGTGCAGCAAAAAGCACTTCGTTTGGGTGCGGCTAATGTACTGGTACTCGACGAAGCCGACCGCATGCTCGACATGGGCTTCATTAAGGACATTCAGTTCTTGATTAGCCAGCTTGACACAGACCGTCAGTCGCTCTGCTTTAGCGCAACCATTACGCCGGAAATCAGGACCCTCATTGATGGGATTCTAACAGACCCTATTACCGTGTCTGTCCGTACTGGCGAAACCAGCGACCACGTAGAGCAAGACGTCATTCACGCTGAGTCCAAAGAGCGCAAGATTGAGCTGCTCCAAGACCTGCTTAAGCAGCCTGATTTTGAAAAGGTTATTGTGTTTGGCCAAACCAAGCACGGCGTCCAACGCTTGGCAGAAAAGCTTAGTAAGTCTGGCATTCCGTCCGAAGCTATTCACGGCAACAAAAGCCAGGGTCAACGCCAACGTGCGCTGGACGCGTTCAAAAAGAACAATGTCCGCGTATT
>DATIBT010000058.1:0-23699 GCA_035457345.1 Saccharimonadales bacterium (SeqCode)
CGTCAAGCCCTACCGGACTGGTGAGTATGTTGAACGCATTAATTTAGTCTCGGAAGGTCTTGCGTGGTTCAATGACCCCGGCATGCAGTTTTACCTGAACGTGCCGGATTATTATGCATGGCGGCCTTTTGGCATTCATTACTCGCCTCAAAACTCTACCCTGCCAGCCGGCAGTACCGTTACCATCACCGTTGCAGCCCAAAACGTTGGCAATACAACATGGAAAAAGAGCGGCCCAATTCCTATGCGGTTTGCAACCGTTGCACCGCTCAACCGGGGAAGTATTTATGAACACTCCAATTGGCTGAATTCAATCCGCCCCGCCGGACTACAGGAAACAAGCGTGCCACCCGGTGGCGTAGGAAACTTTGTATTCACCGTAAAGGTACCGAGCACACCCGGAGAATACCGTGAACGGTTCAGCTTGGTTGCCGAGAATCTACGATGGCTGAACGATCCTGGGTTTAGCTTGTACATACGCTCGTACTGATATAATCAACCCGGCAACATCCTTCAATGGTTAGGAGTGGGCGTTGAGCCTAAGTGACATGGTAGACCCGGAATGGGCCAAGTTCCTCACCGATCCACCGTGCAAATGCGGTCACGATCTTGGGTTAGAAGGCGGCGAACAGCCCCGGTATGTCGAAGGCAGCACGGGCTTGGCACAGCCGCGTGGCGCCATACAAGCGGCGGTAGAGGTGCCGCCATATGCGGACGTCACCGTCATCATGAGTGACCTGACGGGCCGCGCCACTGGCCGGTTTTCGCTCACACCCGGCGGTTACCACATAATGACCAGTCCTGTCGGCCAGCAATACAGCTGCAGCGCAACGCTCGTCGCGACCACAAAAGAGAAGGTGACAGATGACACGGTATATCTCTACACCGATCCGCTCAAGGAATATGGCGAAGAAGGTGCGCCCGACATGCGCGTGATGGCCCTCCGCCACTTCTGGGCGCGGCAAGGTGTGCCTGACATCACCGTGTGGGGCCTCAAGCGCGTCAAGCCTGCAAAGGTACGGGGACAAATTGCCCTGGTTCGCCTCAATACCCGGTGGTTCACGCCAAACGGCGTGTTCCGTGACTTGGGTACCTGCTGCGTGGTCGAGGAGCCTGACGGCGTGCTGCGATTCCTGGACCCAGAGGCCATGAATCTGGAGTTCCGAGAGTTGACCACGGCCGACGGCACTCGTATCTGCGGCCTCTGAACCTCTGCCCCGAGGACGCCGGACATGGCGCCGGCGTCCTCAACAAATGCATACTTTGCTCGATACGACTATTATATTTTCCACAGACAATGCTATTGCTATTTGAGGGAACTGTCTGTATTGTGTATTCAATTTAAAAATTGGAGGGTGGCATGGGCAAGCCGTTACGTTGGATCAGACAGGTATTTCAGAAGGTTTCATTAGTAACAGTAAGCGGCGTCCTCGCCTTTACGTCAGTGTCACCAGCGCTGGCGTTGTTTTATGCCGAGCGGGTGAGTGCAGCGAATAGGCAATTGCCACCAGCCATCACTTCCGAAAAGCCTCAAGCGCCATTCCAACCCGGCAAAGTAAGCGACGCTGTCCGCGAAGAAGCTAAGAACCCTCCCAAGATACAGCATAATTCTGGTCAAAGGACCGAGAATGTCTCCAAGCGCAGCCCACGGGCACAAACGTTCAAAAACGGTGACGGCACTTCCACCACCAAGCTCTTTGGCGGTGATAAGTTCTACAAAACAGGCGATACATACAGCGAACTCGGCACAAAAATAATGGCAGTAGATAGCGGCACGCCGCTCCTGTCTGGCCTTAGCCTATTGAGCGGCCAAGCCGAAAACCTCTCACCCATTACCGCCAACGAATACAAAGCCGAGCAAGGCCCAGTCCAGGCCCGCTTTAAAACACTGAACGGCCAGGATGGCGTGACTGTTTCAAGCGAGGGACAAACGTTCAGCATGATCCCGCTAGGCACTACAGGGAATCTAAAACCTGTCGTCAATAACGAACTCACCCACGACACCCTGACCTATAAAAATGCCTGGCCAGGCGTTGACCTGATGTACGAATATCGTGGCGACCGCCTGAAAGAATCAATCATCCTCAATAAAAAGCCGGCAACCAACAGCTTCTCCTTCAAAATGCCGGGCGTGACACTGAGCCCCAGCAAAGACCTACCGGGATGGTTGGACGTTACGAAAGACGGCAAAACAAACCTCAAGTTGCCGCCACTTAGTGTTATCACCAAGGATGGCGGACCAGTTTCAGATAGCGGCATTGCGTATAGCGTTTCCGGCGATACTTTGAGCGTAAGCCTCAGCACCGCGTGGCTCGACAAGCAATCAAACAGCAGCTACCCAATCGTCATCGACCCCACCCTCTACTCCGCGCACATCACCAACAGCTTTACCGATTACAGAGCCTACAAAAGTGACGGGTATGACTGCACAGACCCAGTCTGCGCCATCAACACAGGGCGTGTAAGCAGCCCAACGCGCGACTGGCGCAGCACCTTTCATATTTCCGTTGATCCAGCGATAGGCAAACAAATTATCAGCGCCAACATGAACATGACTAAAATGTCAGGCATTGGTGACAGCACCTCGGCATCGCACTGGATAACATGGGCAGCCTGCCACGGGTTTGACTGCGCAACCAGCAGTGCGCCGCACAAACCAATTACCATTACAACTTCGGGCCAGGCAGACGTCACATCACTCATCCAATGGATGATGGATAACAACCAAACAAATGGCTGGTTCATGATCCTTGGCGATGGTCAGGTGTATAAGGCATTAAGTCCCGACGATGCGCTCCTTGAAATCACCTATAACAGCGCACCAAGCACGCCAACGAAAGTCTCGCCCACCGATCAACAAGTCATCACTACCAGCATGCCGAAGCTGAAAGTAAACACTTCTACCGACGCAGATGGCGATACGCCAAGCTACCTGTTTGAGCTATACAACGGCACAACCAAAATTGCAGCTAGCGGTGAGCTCAGCAGCACCAGCTGGGTGGTCCCAGAGGGCATGCTTGAGGACGGAGCTACCTACAACTGGCGGGTTGCCAGTACAGATGGAGCATCGGCCAGCTGGACAAGCAATACGTCGTTCACCGTGGACCTACGCACAGGCAAAGATAGGACACAAACGTATGATACGGCTGGCCCCGTCGCCGTTAACCTGGCCGATGGCAACGCGACAACCAGCACAGGTAGCCACTCTATTTCCGCGCTCGGCGGGAACATTGGCCTCAGCCTCGGCTACAACACCCCAAGCAAAGGTCAGAAAGGCCTCACCGCCACCTACTACAATAATTCCCCATCTTCCACCCAAGTCATGAAACGCATTGACCCCAATGTGGACTTTAACTGGGGTACACAATCACCCAAACCAGGTACGGTTTCTGCGGATAACTTTGGTGTTGTCTGGCAAGGATATTTCATCGCGCCCACCACCGGCAGCTATACATTCGGCACAAGGAACGACGACCGGTTTGTCTTTAACATCGACTCCAACCTAGACGGAACCATGGAGCAACAATTCGATTATAGCTATGACCCGGCAGTTCGCTGGGCGGGCGGCACCGTCTCGCTAACAGCAGGCCAGGCATACCCTATAAATGCTGCGTTTTCTGAATATACCGGCGGCGCAAGCATCGAAATGTGGGTCAGATTGCCAGATACGCAAACCGCCATCGTCCCACAAGACTGGCTGCGCACAGCCGTAGAAGAAAACCGCGACAACCGCGGTATGGTCGCCAACTACTACAAGGATCTGGACAACGACAAAGTATTCGATAGCAACGAATACCCATTCATGACCCAGCGCCACAATGAAGTCAGCCTGAACTGGGGCGATAATTCCCCTATGCCGTACGACCCAACCGGCTACTTCGCCAACGACTTTATGGTGCGATTCACGGGGTATTTGGTCGTCCCACAGACAGGCACCTATAAGTTCAAATCTGGGGCAGACGACGGCCAACGTATTTATGTAAATGGCACCAATGTCGCTAGCAACTGGACCGACCATACATATTCCGAGGTTGAAAGCTCGGGCATCAGTCTGACCCAAAACCAAGTTGTACCAATCGTCCTGGAATACTACGACCACAACGGTGGCGCAATGGTGAATTTGCAATGGGACGGACCCGCAGGCACAGGGCTCATAGACTCCAACTATATGTTCACCACTTACAAGAGCCTGCCGACCGGCTGGAACCTTAGCGCCGATGCTGACGGCAATCTGCCATATGAGCGGCTCAAAGCTCTGGGTGATGGCAGCGTAAACCTGATCGACGGTGACGGCACCGTCCACACCTACACGTGGACAGGTTCCGGCTTTAAGCCACCCGTCAACGAAGACGGTTCATTGCTCCGCAACGTCGACACCGGCGGCGAGACCACCTACACCCTCAATGATACCGACGGCCGCCTGTACATATTCAATACAGACGGATCGCTCAGAAGCGTCACCACGCCAAGCGACGACCGCCAACCGGCGGCGCTCAAATATGACTACCAGAGCGTATCCGGCGTGCCAAAACTCAAAAAGATCATCGACGGCGTAGACACTAACCGCTTTGGCGAATTGTTCTACGGCGGCGAAAGCCAGTGCGTGACGCCAAGCGGCTATTCGGCTGCACCAACCGGCTTCCTCTGCGCATTCAAAACATACGATAACCAAGTCACCAACTTCTACTACGACAGCAACAAACGCATCACCCGCGTAGAGCAACCAGGCAGCGCAGCCAGCGACTTCGATTACGACACCTACGGCCGCATGACCAAAATTCGGGACCCGCTCGCCAACGATACCGTCAGCGCCAGTGTACGCTCCAACGACGCCAGCACCTTCACCGAACTCACCTACGACACCATCGGCCGCGTCAGCAAGGTTAAATTCCCTGCGCCAACTTCCGGCGGCAACCGCCAGGAACACACCTTTGAATACGGCTATTTCACCTCCAAACGCCACATCACTGGCGCGACCGAACCAAACGGCTACCAGCAGTTCATTACCTACGACACCCTCCAGCGCACCACCCAAGTCTGCGACATCGCTGCGCTCTGCGGCACCAACGAATGGGATACAGCCAAAGACCTGTTACTCAGCTCAACCGACCCGGCCGGGCTCAAATCCACCACCATCTACGACGATGATGACCGCCCAGTCCACAGTTATGGCCCCGCGCCAAGCTCGTGGTTTGGCAGCAACCGCCAGCCAACAAGCGGCCACGTAAACGACATCCCGCACAGCGAGACCAAATTCGATGAAGGCATAAAAGGCCCGGCAGTCGCGTACTACAACTTCAAAGGCGGCTCGCTGAACGGTGCGCCAAAACTCTACGCCACAGGCCTTGGCAATTCCGGCGGACCATACATATTCAACCGAGATTTCTCAACCAGTGCGCCAATCACGGTAGATTCAGGTAACGACGGCATTGGTATGTCGGCAACGGGCAAACTGCGCGTCACAACTACCGGCACCTTCACGTTCACCTCGACACATGACGACGCAGCCAGATTATGGATAAACGACACGCTTGTATTTGACCGTTGGACGCGGCGTACCGAAACGCAGGATACCTTCACCAACACCATGACCCTTGAAGCCGGCAAAGTCTACAAACTCCGCTTCGACTACGCCACCGTCAATACGCCAGGCGCAGTTACGCTTGGTCTGACCGGTCCAGGCAAGAGCAGCGCTGCGAATAACTGGGATGGCTACCTCACGCCCGGCTACAATCTCGCCACAACCAACATTGTCTACGACAACCAAATTGGCAATTCAGAACTCAAAACAAACTACGGCAGCAACCCAGAATACGGCCAGGCGCAAAGCACCACCATCGACCCGACCGGCCTGAACTACAGCAACACCGCCGCGTACGAATCACCTGGCAGTGGCTTCCTCCGCCAAACCAGTAAGACACTTCCTGGCGGCGGCACCACAGCCTACAACTACTACACGGCGACCGAAACCAAAGACAACCCATGCACCACTGGCACCACAGAAGCCTACCGCCAAGCCGGTCGGGCAAAAGGTAAGGTAGAAGCCGATCCAGACGGCTCAGGCTCACAAACCTCTCGCACCACAGAAACAATCTACGACGACGCAGGCCGCGTGGTTGCCAGCCGTTACAACAGCGATTCCTGGACGTGTACCACGTACGATAGCCGTGGCCGCGTCACTGCGACCGTCATACCAGCATTCGGCTCAGAAGCCGGGCGCACCGTCAGCAACGATTACGCAGTCGGCGGCAACCCGCTCGTCACCACCAGCTGGGACGGCAATGGCTGGATCGTTAACTGGTCCGACCTCCTCGGTCGCATCGTCAAATACCGCGACGTGCACGACAACGAAACAACCACAACCTACGACAATCTCGGCCGTGTCACCCAGCGCAGCGGCCCACTCGGTACAGAAGAATTCGTCTACGACAACCTCAATCGTCTTACGGCCCAAAAGCTAGACAGCACCACACTCGCCACCCCGCACTACGATTCGTACGGGCGCATGAGCTCCGTGGAATACCCAGCGGCCGGCAACCTAAAACTCAACGCCATCAACCGCGACGACCTCGGGCGCCTCTCCCGCCTCTACTACATCCTGAATGACGGCACGGAAGTGACCGACGAAGTCGTCCGCTCGCAGTCGGGCCAAATCCTCAACGACATCGTCTGGGGATCAACCGGCGGCAGCTTGTGGTACGACTACACCTACGACAAAGCCTCCCGGTTAACTGCAGCCAGCGTCGGTTCCAATAGCTTCAGCTACGGATTCGGTACCCAGCACAGCAGCTGCGGCTCAGGCTCCGGCACCAACCCGAATAGTGGCAAGAACTCCAACCGCACAACCCAGACAATAAACGGCGTCACCACAACGTTCTGCTACGACTACGCAGACAGGTTAGTAAGCAGCAGCGATTCCAGCATCGGCTCGCCCGCCTACGACTCGCACGGCAACACCACAGACATCGGCAACCTCGACCTCCACTACGACTCATCCGACCGCAACTGGGGATTAGTCCAGGCAGACAGCAGCGGCAACGGCACCGCCCTCTACTACAGCCGCGACCTCACCGGCCGCATCATCCACCGCGAAAAAGACACCATCACCGGCTGGAACTGGGCGCTTAACCAACAGTACTGGTACGGCTTCACCGGCGCAGGCGACTCGCCGGACTTCCTGCGGGATTCGAACTGGGACATTGTAGAGAAATACATTTCACTGCCTGGTGGTGCGAGCTTGACCATAAAGCCTTCAGAGTCACTGCAGGTCAATAAGCATAAATATGCGCTGCCAAACATTCACGGCGATACGCTCCTCACCACGAACGGGCTGGGTAATAACACAAGCAATGGCAATGGGCCCGCGAGTACGTTTACGTATGATCCGTTTGGGAACATTCTGGGCGGGAGTAATTTCCCAGCAAATCCGACCGGGGGGTCGTATGGTTGGGCTGGCACGCTACGGAAGGCAACAGAAACCTCACTTTCGCTCATGCCAGTTCAAATGGGGGCAAGGGTGTACTCTGCAGTTCTTGGCAGATTCATGCAGGTGGATCCGGTAGAAGGTGGGGCGCCGAATAATTACGCCTATACCAACAATCCAATAAATCAGAGTGATTACAGTGGCAAATGTGTGCCGGGAGTTTACTGCGTATCATATGGCGACTATTTCTTGCAGGGTTCACCGCAAAGTACAGTCAATGCGAGTCTCGCTACCGCCAGTAATTCGCTAAATACAGGCCGCAATACTTCCGCAGCCATCACACCAAAGGGTGCACCTTATCCTAAAACTAGATACGCGGCTAAAACACCCCTAAGCACCGTTGATCATGTTCAAATCACAAGAATCGACAGTAATCCTGGCATGACAGTAATGGTCTATCCGACCGCAGCCGGAAGAGCGGCCTTGGCTATCGAGCCTTCAATAATCCGCACTGAGCTTAAACGGGATTATGGCATAGAGCTGGACTCGTCGATGTACAAGCAACTCGTATGCCATGGATATGATCCCCGCGGTTTATTTAAGGAGTCCTGGAATCTCGATATGGGCAGACCTGACGTAAGTTTCTTCGATACACTTTTAGCTAGGTGCAATCCATAAAAAATGTTATAATATAAAAAATGAGGATTTTCTATGTCCATTAAGACGATAAAATTACTATTAACAGTTGCACTCTTGGTTCTTTATTCGCTTTTGTTATGGCAGATACTTTACTCCGAGGATCTGGGCATAAAAGCCGATGCAGAGGGCCTTAATGGTGCGACGATAGGCATCTTCGGCAAATGGTGGCCAGTTCCACTTCTTATCAATGCTCTCGCTATTGTCGCATTGCATATTATTTGGTATAAAAAGCTTTCAAAACCTCAATAAAGCTCCGAGGTCAGTCCTTGGATTAAATAAATTTGTGACTTAGTAAACTTTTACCTCGGAAGGAAGGTGTGTTAACTTTGGAGCAAGAATTAAGTAATTATGCAATATAAGGCGCCAGTCCAAGGGCTGGCCTGGGATACCCTACACTGGATATATTCTCAACTATAAGATGGCAATGTAATCCACCATATTAAACAATAGAAGTGAGTTATGCAAAAAAATACTAGAGCAATTCTAATCGTCTTAATGGTAGTCTTCTATAGCTCTTTGCTTGTACAGATTTCCATACCCCAGACCATAGGACTTATCGCAAGCGAAGAAGATCTTGATAGAGGTAATTACGGTATATTCGGCGAATGGTGGCCATTAGTACCACTTGCTAACCTCGCAATCATAATTGCCCTGCACCTTGTTTGGCGCGAAAAAGTGAGTACACCTAAAACTTCAGAAACGAAGTCTTTGAATAAATAAAAGGGATCCCAGGTCAGTCCTTGGAATAGCGGGGTTCCCGAGCTATTCGTCAAAATCGTCCGGCAAACCGTACTTGATACCAAGCGGACCCTTGATGTACTGACCATTCACCTTGCCATCGACACTAACTACAAAATTGCCAGGACTATTCTGTGCGGGCGGCAGAGTGCCAGGTGGGGTTGGTTGGATGCGCTTAATCACACAGTCCAACGTGAATGTATTTTGACCATTGTAGATAAATGTCTTGGTTTGCTGACCGGTATCGAGGCATGAGCCTGGAATAATAGCACCCATATAATCAATGTCATAAAGCCTCATAGTCATTTCTGGATTGCCGAAGTTAGGACTTGGCGTAATGGTAAAGGTGACCCTGAAAGTATTGTATTCAGCTCCATTAATACGAGTCATAGGACCCTGAACTAGGCCGAAGCTAGGCATGCCTGTGGGCGCAGTAGTAGGAGCGCTCGAAGTGCCACCAACCCTTTGAAACGATTCCGTAGCGTATGGGCCGCTAGCTTTAACGCTTTGAGCAGACTGAACCCTCTCGGAGTTGGTAGTCCCAGCGTTGTCGGTGTTATTGGAAGATTGATCGGTCTCTTGTGATGGCGCCTGCGATTGAGTTTGAGCTTGCTCTTGCTGCTGACTTTCTGGAGCCTTATTCGAGGCTTTAGGTTGTGCGACTAGCCAAGCAAGCAACCCTAAAATAACCAAGACAACAAGACCTGCACCAATCAAAACATACTTATTCTTCACTACTTGCAAAAGTTTAACCTTCATTTCAAAACTCCTAAATCGGTATTGCCGGGAGTATACAACAAGTTCCCCCGATTGTATAGACATAACGCCTATTTCATTATATTATTTGCTAAATCATGCGCGATACCAGTCAAATAGACGTCAGCTCACTTTACGCCTACCAAAAGGTTCTTTCCTTGTGGCGCCATATTGGCACTGTCGCGGGATTCGCCTATTTTGGCCTCTTCATTATCTTCGCCATACTCTTAAACAACCCTGCAATACCGGAGGGTTCGACTACGTATAACACCTTAAATTCAACATTCGGCATTAGCTTATTTACGGTTGTCGCAATGGGCTGGTTCGCTGGGATTCGCTATTACTACCTGCGCGGCAAGCACCATCTCAAAGTGGTCAGAGAATTTATAAGCGACAACAACTGGAAGGCAAAGCGAGAAAGTCCGGCCGATAAAATCCCAAGTATTCTCCTCGGAGCAAGCACATATCGCCTACAGTACTATCCATTCAATGGGACATACAAAGGCCAACGCTTTTCCTGTACCCTATACGAATTTGAAACTAAGACGTCACAAACTCGCCGCTTCATCTGCGTCAACTTTAAATTGCCGAAATCCTACCCCATGCTTATCATCGATAATCGACTGAATGATAAATCATGGCTATTAAGTACTCTGCCAGCACGCTTACCCAACCGCGCGCAATTAAAACTGGAAGGCGATTTCGACAGCTATTACACAACCAGCACCACCAAAGGCAGCGAACATCACGCCATGCATGTTCTGTCGCCAGATATTATGGCAGTCCTAAAGGACAATGCAGCCCACATGGTGGATATAGAAATTGCCAACAAAAACCTATTCTTAATGTACGAAGCCGACTTCTTTACGGAGAAAAATGTAGAAAGCATCTTCACTGTTGCCGATGCAATTTTGCGTGAATTCAAAGGTCTCTCTCGCTCATGGATGGAATCAAGCAAAGGCGAGGAGAGGGTGATAGCAAAGACGGCCCTCGCTGCAAGAAATAAGCTTGTCTACCGGCCAGACTATCTCGCATTTATAGGGATGGGACTGGCACTTGTTTGGACGATTGGCATTATGATAAGCAGCGGCATGAATGGCTAAGGAGCCCGGTAAAGCCTTGGTAATCTTGCTATCCTAGGCAGCTGATGGACCCTCTCATGAGTAGAAACCCATGCCTAAGTCCTTCAGGCTTTAATCTACAAAAATGTAAAGTCCCGCTACAGGAGCATTTGACATATTAGGCAACCTATTATATTATCTGCCCAATCAATATATCGGATTTTAAATGGCAAATTCTAAAAGGGCAGACAATTTAACTGGAATAAAGGCTGGCTACTGTTTATAGCAGTAGCAATTATTCTTAATATCGCTTCTGTACCTTTCATGGTCGCACAAAGTATCGCCCAATTTAACACGTTCACACGGGCGGCCGGCGATCCATTGCCTGGCCTCTTGGTCGCAACTGTGCTCAAATCAACGATTGTAATTGTAATCGCGATTGCGGCAATCATATTGCTCATCCCATTCTTTCAAAAGAAAAAGGAGCTCCCTCGCTACGCACGAATCCTCGCTGTAGCATTAATCACAGTATCTGTAATCCAGATGCTAGTAGATTCCTATTGGATCGCGGCTGAAGCAAGCCAGCATTTCTCCATTCGCGGCGTTCACATAGATTTAACCTATCCTGTTTCAGGCATAATACTCTACAGATACTTTCTAACATCTAAGCGTGTCCAGGCCACATTCAAGAAGTGAGTTAGCTATGCATGACGAAACATATTACTACATATTCAGTCTTCTAGCAGTCATTTTGTGCCTGACTCATCTTGTTAATATATACCTGTTTAGGACGCGTAGCCTAAGTATCATGGGCATGAAATACAAGCCTGGTACAAAACCTTACGAAAAGATGTTGAAGTTTTCTTCTCCCAAAGGAATAATTATCGCCGCCCTCGTTACAGCCCTAGTTGTTTGTCTTTTTGTTTACGACATTTTCCGGGTGCTAAGTTTTAATAATCCAAAGTTTGCATTAGTTACATTCATATGGACAATTCCATTGGTCGTCAGTCATCTGATAATGATTAAAACTATGGCCTCGGCATACAAGAAAGTACAATGACCATTCACTTCATAATTCTTGTCTTATCGGTTCCCATGAGCTTCTTTTTGCTTGCCCATATAATTTATGGCCGAATAACGCGTGAACCGCTAGTTGGAAAGGTCGACAAAGACGACCCCGCCTACAAAATATTCCTAAAACAAGTTGACAGCAATTTCTACTTAGTCATTTTTGTGCTAATGGCGATAGACTCAGTCATTAGCCTAATTGCGGCCGTATCCTAGTCTCTAATGTTGACTTTCATGCCAACATATTATATTATCCACCCAATCAATCTTCATTGAGTTAACGAGGGGCTCCGCGCCCCTTTTGTGTTTGCACCATGAACTACATCAACCACCCCCGCGGCGCCTTCTTTGCCCTTCTTGGGCCGGTTGTTGGCGTCGCGGCGTGGGTGTTGTTGTGGCAGGTGAATGTTGTTGCTGCAATATCTGCCTTTTTGCTAGCATGGCTGACGGTTAAAATGTACAAACTTGGCGCGGGCGGTTTAGACGCCAAAGCGCTGCACGTGATTTTGCCGTACATTGCCATTGGCGCGCTGGTCGCTTTCCTAGGCGGTATGGCTGCAGACGGGCTGCGTGTCTACGCCGAAAACAACCCAGGCGCAGACCAAAACTGGTTCGCCCTCCTTGGCACGACCGATTTCTGGAACTTTATGTGGCTAAGCGCCGCCGATTCGGCATTCTGGCAGGGCTACGGCACGGATATTATCATTTCCATTGCATTCATCGCCCTCGGCACATACGTCGGCGTTCGCGAAGCAGTTATGCAGACAAGGCCAACCGCCTACGTGCAGCCACGGTACTAGAAACCGGCGCTCATCCTCTGCTTTTATTTTAGAGAGGGTAATGCTACCGTGAAACTATATGCGTTACACGCCAACCAACAGCCAACCGACACCCAAAAAACATAAAGAAATATGGGGTGACTTTTTTACAGGAATTCTTCTGCCGTTGAATATCTTTACCGTAGGTATTCCAAGCGCGATATGGCTTTTCATCCGCGCGCAACCTTGGGCCCACCAAACAGGTTCGGAATATATGATGATGTTGCCGCAGTGGGCGTTTCTTAGCACCGTAGGCTTCGGTCTTATGTATATAGGTTTTATAGTTATCCTAACGAATATTGTCTCAATCAGCACCTACGTCTTTGTGCGTAAGCCAAAACTACCAATTATGCTTTGTTGCGTGGCGCTAATAGGGTTATCTATTGCTTATTTGACATTTGCGCTGTCGCAGTCTTAAAGCTTCATCGTATACATTGGTCTCCCGCATCTCGATAGGCTTCAGCACCACAGTCGAGTTATTACCAGTGACACAAATCGTAGTTTTGCTTTTGGAAGGAGACAATGCTACCGTGAAGCCATGCCACACAAACAAGCGAAAGGATCTAAGGATATGCGGCGGTTTACGTGGGCTATTTTAAGTAGTTTTGGAGCCTTAATCGCCCTAGCTGTATCGGCACCATTCTTCTTTCTAGGTCTACTTTTCTTCCCAATAGCCGGAGTGCTTGTCATCTTAACCATCTTTGGATTACCTCAATTGGTCCTTCGGGCCTCCCGGCAGATAGTGTGGCGTCATATAGATTATTTGCAAATTGCATTCTACATTTTATGGCTCTACACAGGTCCAGCTTTACTTTATATGATCATGGTACCGAGCGACTCCAGCAATTATGAACTGCTGCACGTTCAGGCATCCATATGCATATTATTCGCCGCGGCTACACTGGCTGCAATTATCATGCTCCTATCTCTTGCCTTCACAGTAAGTCACATTGCCACAATGGACAAGCCTTTACGCACATCAAGCGCCATTAGATTAATAAGGAAAATTTCTATCGTTCTGTTACTCTTTGCCGCGGGATACTTTCTGCACTTTGCATCCATGGCAAACTATGCCGTCAACGAAGCGCAGCCGTTCGAGAAATCCTTAGCACAAAACGGTGCGGTACGAATCTGCTACAACGGAGACCCTGGGCGTGGACCGGACAACTCCGAACCTTGGTATAACTCGAATTGGCAGCTGAACGTAAGTAAAGAAGAGGCAGAGAAAATAATATATAAGGTGGCTCGGGATAATGGCTTTGAACTCAAACACGAGGACTCACCCTACGAGTCGATAGAATGGTATAAAAGCTCAACTACTAAAAATGTCTCGTATCCAGGGCGGACTGGCACACTGAGAGTGTCCATGAGTCTATACAATGACACCAAAAATCAAGCTTTAACATGTGGATTCCCAAAGTACAAAAAGCTTACAGGTGATGAAAGCCACTCAGCCATAACCCTGGCGGTGGGCATCGATTAGCCGGTAAGCTACAACTTCATCGTATACGCATTCGTCTCCCGCACCTTAAACACAAGGTGACGGTACACATCATATTTTTGCTTTTGGAAGAAACTAATGCTACGATCAACGCAAATGAACATCACCCCTGTAGCCACTGGTCTTTCCTTACCTCTGCCCATTTACCACACTGTTCATATTGCCGATGCCATTAACCAGCTCGGCGAAGAATTTGCTATTTACGCCGGCCTAGACGAAAAGATGGTTGCCGATGTACGTGAACATTCGCTCAATGACTCCGACGAGGCTCTTAAAATTACTTCTGACCGCAAACGATTTGGCGAAGGCAAATACGAAGACTGGTACAACAAAGGGCGCGTACCGTTCGCCTTAATTCACAAGCAATCGGGCAAGCTTGCCGCAGTTGCTTGGTATGGTCCAAAGCCGCTCGGGCGCAAGCCAATTAAAGAACTCTCTCAAGCGGAATTGAGTCAAAACGAACGCGAACTCGATAACGACAATTGGGCCACGTTTACCTACCGCTCATATCCGCCGTTTCGTGGCAAGGGTCTCATGAAGGACTTTGTGCGTTTCACCATGGACACCTACGAAACACAGTTCCCGGATGTTAAGCTATGGGGCGGTTTGTATGCCAACAACACACCAAGTCTAGCGCTTGCGCATGACCTGGGCTTTAGCGTGAACGAAGCAGCTTCTGACCGCTCTAAAAACTGGCTGGTTGTTACTAAAAACTAGCTTCTGAAGTCTGGCATGTAGGCTATGTCTTCGGTGCCAAACCGCACTAGGCCTTCATCGTGCCTGCGCTGGTCAAGATAGTGAGAGGTAAACCCAATGGTGCGGCTCACCACAAAGAACGCGTTGAAGAATTCAATGTCGGCGAGTTCTTTGAGGCGCACATAATCGTAATTAAGTTCGCTCTCGAGTAGATCGAGGAGTACAGCGGCAATAGTGCCGTCTACGTTCAAAATTAAGTTGCCTTTTTTGGCCACGGTTATGGCTTGCACGCCGAGCGCGAAGTCTAAGTGCCGGTGTACTTTTGGCGCCAATTTTATGAGGGCTTCCACACGCGGGTCGGGCAGATCAATGCGGTATTTTTTGTGACCAATGCCGGGGATTGGCGTGTGCAGTTTGGCAAACTTTTGCACGCATTCTTTGGGCGTCATGGTTTTATGTACGCCGTCTACCCATGCGGCGGCCGCACCATTTATGGCGCCGCCAAAACGCGGCCCGATGGTGAGTAAACCACTGGCCAGTGCCGACACCAGATCGCGGCCAGCACGGGCGGTCACAATGGTGTTAATGGCACCGGATTGGTAGGGCCCGTGGTCAACGAGCAGCCTGAGCGTGTAGTCGGTAAAATCGGTTAGCTTCTTAGATGTCACCTGTTCGCCAAGCAACATAGAAAGCGCAAGGCTGGCAAAAGAGTTACCTTCAACAGTACTAAGCAAGTCACGGCCGAGCAGTTGCACTTCGTCTTGCTGCTCGCCGGAAAGGCTGCTCATTATTAAATGCTTGCGGCGCTGGCCAATGTTACGCACTGGGTCTTGGGCGGCGCGGGAGCCAGGGTGGTGCAATTTTGTATCGAGTTCGGAAATACTGTCGAGCACCGTTACCCCCACAGCGCGGAGGGCCGCTTTTTTGGCGGGCGCCGTTTCGTCGCTGTTTTTTGCCATGGCTTTGGCGTGGCCAAACTGGGGTGGCGTTTCAAACAGCTCGGACACGGTTCCAGCAACGTAGGCAATGATTGGCTTGGTGAGTTTGCCCTTTTTTATGAGGTCAGCGAGTACGTACTCGTCCTGACCGCCAAGTTCGCCGAAGTACACGATACGCTTAGTGGCCTTGTCGGCCTCGGCCAGCAAAAACACGTCGGCTGGCGCGACAATCGGATAGCGCTCACCGCCCAGTGCCATGGCAAATGACAAACTATTGCCGTTGCGCGTGACAGCATGAATCAGCTCGTTCACCATACCGCCAGAGGTCGAAATGACGGCGGTGTCCCCGCCTTTCATAATCCCCGCCTTCACCAGCTGCGGGTGGCGCGTACCGCCAATAGCACCAAGCTTAAACACGCCCGGTATCAGCACGCCCACAGAAGCCGGGCCCACAACCAGCACGTTCTTTTTTGCCGCCAAACGAGCAACTTCTAACGAATGCTGCTCCGGCACCTTCTCGGCAAAAATAGTCGCAAGTTGCAGATGGGGGAGTTGCTCTAGTGCATCTAGCATACCGGTCAAAATGCGACGCGCAGATTGTACCATGAGCACCGTATTTACTTTGTTGCGAATGGCGCGCGGCACCTCTTTTATGCTGCCAGCTACAGGAATAGCGACCTCTTCCTCACCCCAAAAGTAACGCTCTTGCTTGCGCATGTCGGCTACAATGGCCACGATGCTCGGGCGTTTTTTGCCGCTCAGGTAGTCGTAATCGAGCATGGATTGGATAATGCCTGGGTGCGTGCCCAAGCACAAAACTTTTGTGTCAAACTTACGCAGTTGCTCTATGGAAATCATTTCAGGCCCTCCAGTGCTTCGGTAATTGCGGTAGCGATAGGGGTAGATGCGTCGTGCACGGCGCCAAAAATACCATGACGCTCAAGCGCTTGCCGCATAACCTTTAGCCCCTCTTCTTCGCGCGGGCCACCGCGCCGGACGTACACTTTAAGCTTCTGCTTTGCCAGCTGCGGGCCCATTTCGTCGAATGCGCGAATCAGCCCTTTAAACGTAGATAAAATATCCGTAAAGTTTGCAACCGCGCCACCAATAAACAGCACTTTCTTTTTGGCTTTGGAACGCACCAACGCGTCGAGCACGGCAGACGTGTAAATGTACGTCTCTTCGGCATTGGGGTTGCCGCTATACTCGCCATAATTGGCGATATCTTTGCCATGGCCTTGGCTGTAAAATTCGTCGGCAATAGTCACGCTGGCGCCACCACCAGACAATAGCAAAAAGATTGAGCCGTTAGGGTTGAGCATGTCCAGGCTAAACGATGCTTGGCTTTTTTTGGCCAACTGGTCTACTACCTGCTCTTCCTGGCTGCGTTCGGCGTGCGGCGTGCGGATGTCGCGCTCGTGCCAGGCATCCACAAAACTACTCGCCGCATCGTCTACCTCAACTGCCGAATCAAGCACCTGCACGCCGCCGGGCAGCACTACATACGGATTGATCTCCATAAATACAAAATGATTGTCGTTAAATGTTTTAATGAGGGCCTTCAAGCACTCCTCACTAATACCCGTACCTTCGTGCAGACGCGCCCAATCTGGTTTGTCACCCAATTGCACTTCATGCATCGCGTCTTTATTGCTTTCGACGTCAACGCCACCTTTGGCAGAATAAAAAAGAGTGAGTCCTTCGCGGCCGCGCGTCACACTCAGGTAGCGTTCATCTTCTTGCGTGTGGGTATGCATTGGCTCAACCAGCAGCCAGCGGTAGCCCTTCTTACCAATCTCTTTTATGACGGCTTCAAGCTTAGCCGCGGTCACGTCTAACTTGACCAGCCCCTTCTTAAAACGACCCTTCACCGATTGGTCCACCTTTACAACGAAACGCTCTGCGGCCGGCTTTACTTCTTTTAGTTGTACAGCAAGCGGCAAATCAGCATCGATCTCCCAACCGGTATAAGGCTTGCCCAACGCCTCGTTTATAATTGCTTTTGCTCGGAACTCTGAGATAGTTTTACGTGGCATGCACTTATTCTAACCCATAAGATGGCTTTCTCAAGTTGCATGCTTTTTGCTAAGATAGTATAGATAGCAACCCCACATAAGGTATAAGGACGAACGTTTTATGAGCTTCTGGGAAAATAAGCGCGTATTAGTAACTGGTGGCAATGGTTTCTTGGGCCAGCACCTGGTTAAACAGTTGAAAGAAAAAGGCGCTGAGGTTATCGCACCCCGCCAAGCCGATTACGATCTTATAGACGGTGAACAAATTAAAAAAATGCTCACAGACAACCCAAGCGACATTATTATCCACCTCGCGGCCGTTGTAGGCGGCATTGGCGCCAACCGCGAGCACCCTGGCAAATTCTTTTACGAGAATGCCATGATGGGCATTCAACTTATTGAGCAAGCCCGCCAATTTAAGGTGCCAAAGCTCGTGGCGCTCGGTACGGTCTGTGCTTATCCTAAAATTGTGCCGATTCCCTTTAAAGAAGATGATCTCTGGAACGGCTATCCAGAAGAAACAAACGCCCCGTATGGCCTCGCCAAGAAAATGATGCTTGTGCAATCGCAAGGCTACCGCGAAGAATACGGGTTTAATTCTATCTTCTTACTGCCAGTAAACCTGTACGGCCCGAACGACAACTTTGACCCAGCCAGCTCGCACGTTATCCCCGCCCTTATTAAAAAGTGCGTGGACGCCGTAGATAATGGCGATGACAAAATTGTGGTCTGGGGTGACGGCAGCGCCAGCCGTGAATTCCTGTACGTTGAAGACGCCGCCGAAGGCATCATTTTGGCTGCCGAAAAGTACGACAAGAGCGACCCGGTCAACCTGGGCTCATCATACGAGATCACTATTAAAGACCTGGTTGGCATCATTGCCAAGCACACCGGCTTTAAGGGCGAAATCGAATGGGACACCACCAAACCAAACGGTCAGCCACGCCGCAAGCTCGACACCACTCGTGCCGAGAAAGAATTTGGGTTTAAATCTAAGACAACCTTTGAAGACGGCCTCGAGAAGACCATCGCCTGGTATAAGCAGAACAAGCAATAATGCGCAGCCTAGACGACACTATAGTTATTAAAGCCGGGCAGTACGACAAACTGTCCTTTAAGGAGTTATGGCTCTACCGCGAGCTGTTTTACTTCTTTGCCTGGCGGGATATTAAAGTCCGCTATAAACAAACAGCTATTGGTGTCGCCTGGGCAGTGTTGCAGCCATTGCTCGCCACAATCATCTTCACGGTGTTCTTCAACCGGGTCGTCGGCATTAAGGCGCCTGGCGATATTCCCTATGCAGTGTTCTCCTACCTAGGGCTCATGTATTGGAACCTGTTTTCAAGCTCGCTTAACACCATTAGCAACTCGCTCCTCAACAACCAAGGGGTGCTGACAAAAATCTATTTCCCGCGGCTTATTCCACCGTTGTCGTGCGTGGTACTGGCGGCAGTAGACTTCTTTTTTGCTGGGCTCATCTTTTTGGGCTTAATGCTTATATTCGGCGTCTTTCCTAATCCGATTGGTATATTTGCAGCTATTTACGCCTTTGTCATAATGCTCAGCTTCTCGGTAGGGTTAGGATCGTTCCTGGCTGCCGTCAATGTAAAATACAGAGACGTAAAAGCGGCGCTGCCGTTCTTAATTCAGATTATGATGTTCGTAACGCCGGTCATCTACCCTGTTGAATCTATTCCAGAAAAATGGCGGCTGCTTGCCTACTTAAACCCTGCGACCGGCGCCATTAGCAGTGTGCGTGGCGGGCTGTTCAATCTCCCGGTTGATTGGCTTGGCATTGCCTTATCAACTGGAGTAGCCATAGTCATCCTAGTGCTCGGCATTTGGTACTTTAAGCGTTCCGAAAAGAAATTTGTAGATATTATATGAACAAAGAGACAACCCCACCCCAGCCCGTTATTGAGGTTAGCAACCTTAGTAAGACATATACCATCAGCCATCAACAAAAGGCTCAGTATGGTTCGCTGCGCGATAACTTAACGACTTTTCTTGAAAAGCCGTTCCTTCGCAAGAACCAAACCGCCAGCACCGACGAGAGCCAGGAACAATTTTGGGCTCTTAAAGATGTTTCTTTTACTGTTAATAAGGGTGAGATCTTTGGAGTCATGGGCCAGAACGGTTCGGGTAAATCGACGCTTCTTAAAATTTTGTCACGCATCGTAGACCCAACCAGCGGTGAGGTCGTTATGCGAGGCAAGGTAGCAAGCTTGCTTGAGGTAGGTACTGGCTTTCACCCCGAGCTAACGGGGCGCGAGAACGTATTCTTTAACGGCTCCATGCTCGGCATGTCCCGCGACGAAGTAGGGCAAAAGTTTGACGAGATTGTTAAGTTTTCCGAAATCGAAAAGTTCCTTGATACCCCTGTTAAATTTTACAGCTCGGGCATGTACGTGCGTCTGGCATTTGCCGTTGCCGCCCACCTGGACCCTGAAATCTTAATCATCGACGAAGTACTCGCCGTTGGCGACGCCCAGTTCCAAAAGAAATGTATGAACAAAATTTTGTCCATCGCTAAGAAGGGCAAAACCATTCTGTTTGTCAGCCACAGCACAACGACAGTGGAGAGCCTATGTAACCGTGCCCTTTTGCTAGAAAAAGGCCATGTTAAGTTCATTGGCGAAACCGAATTTGCGGCCGATAAATACATCAACCGCGAAATCCCCGAAGTCACGGTCACAGAATTTGAAGAAAACCCCAAAAAAGAAGCGCAGTTCCTAGAGATGCAAATCCTGAATGCCGCCGGTGAAAAAGCAACCAGTGTTGGCATGGGCGAAGATTGGTCACTGGACCTCACCTACAAAATCAGCGAACCAGCCGAAAATACCATCATTGGCGTTGAAATTCTTACCCACGATGGCAACGCCGTGTACATGACCGCCGATGGCGATTTTCAAAAAGAAATCCCCACCCAGGAGCCGGGCACCTACCATGCGGTCATCACTTTTAATAAGTTCCACTTTAACCCCGGCGTCTTCTACATTCGCGCTTCCATACAGTCACCTGGCAAAGTGGTGCACGACGTCCGCGAAAACTACCCGCTGCGCATACGCAAAAAAGCCTCAGATATCCGTACCAAATACTTTGGCGGCAAATATATGGGCTTCGTAAATGACAAGATTGAATGGCAAATCGATAAAAAAGGATAACCGGCATGGCAGACACTCCTAAAAATTACCTCATTATTACCTCCATCTTTGAACCAACAGAAGCGGTTAAGAAATTTGCCAAAATCTCTGATTGGCACTTGGTCGTTGTGGGGGATAAAAAGACTCCAGCCGACTGGCAGTACGAAGGAGTGACCTACCTTGGCCCAGAGACCCAGGAGGCGACTGGTTTTGAAATGGTAAAGCATTTGCCCTGGAACCATTACTGCCGCAAAATGATCGGCTACCTCTATGCCATGCAACAAGGCGCCGAGCGCATTGCTGACACCGACGACGACAACGAACCGCTCGAAGGCTGGCCCAACCTACCAGCTGGCGGCGCAAAATTATTGAGCGGCGCAAAATTCGCCAACATCTACGAATATTACACCGACCACAAAGTCTGGCCACGTGGCTACCCACTTAACCTGCTATTAGATGGCCAAAAGCCTACAGAAGGGGAGGCAGATGACGAACCGGCCATTTGGCAGTTCCTCGCCAACGAAGACCCAGATGTTGATGCCATTTACCGGCTAATCGACAACACGCCAATTTATTTCAACGACGGCGGCCACTACGTCCTCAACAAAGGCACCGTCTGCCCCTTCAACTCACAGAACACCATCTTCGGCAAAGAAGTCTTTCCCCTCCTTTACCTCCCCGCTTTTGTAACCTTCCGTTTTACCGACATTTTGCGCGGGCTCGTGGCTCAGCCGGTTTTATGGGGGCAAGACAAGCGTCTTGGCTTTGGGCCGGCAACGGTCATACAAAAACGTAATCCACATAACTACTTGCGCGACTTTGAATCTGAGGTGCCGGTGTATCTGAACGCCGAGAAGGTGATAGATGTCGCTAATGAAGCGCTTGCAGCAGCAAAGGGCCAGCCTCTCACCGACCAGTTGCTTGCGGTCTACACTGCGCTGCGCACCGCTGATATCGTCACCGATGATGAGCTAACATTATTGCGCGCCTGGATTGCGGACTGCAAAAAGCTCGGGGTCGCATAAGATGAAAATCGGACAGCTCGTTAACAACCTAGACGTAAGTGGCGGCTACCAAAAGCTTGTTATTCGTTTTACTCAATCACTGCAAAAGCAGGGGCATGAGGTAGTGGTGTACACACCGGGCGTTGATAAGAAAAAGTGCTATCCGAACGACATTAAAGATCTGACCATTGTCACGCTTAATAACAATGAAAAAACACTGCCGCACATCAAAAAATACGAGACCATGGCGGCAAAAATTGCCCCGAACCTCGACGCGCTTGTTATTCACGATGACATTAGTTTAATCGCGCTGCCGCACCTGCCTAAAAATGGTATGACAATCGCCTGGATGCTGAATAACCAGCTCCCTGAAAACCTAGGCAAATATCACAAAGAGCTGTTCCATCTCTGGAAAAACGGCGCCGGCCAAACCAAGGACAAGCTCCGCGACATTCGTAGCAAAGCCAAAGAAGTGCGCTTGATGCGCCAAGGCCTCAAGCGGGTGAGTATTTTTGCGACGTATGACAAGTTCAACCAAAAGCTCGTGCAAAGCAAGCTACACCGCAAAGCTGATTTTGTCGCCGCCGGTGCAGACCTAGAACGCTTCAAAGCCTACGCCAGCGGCCGCAGTTTCAAAGATAAAAAGCGGTACGAACTCCTTTCTGTTGGAGTGGTATTTCCACACCGCCGCTACGAAGACGTCATAGAAGCGGTCGCTCAACTACGCGAGCAAAAGCTGCCAGTGCACGCCACTATTGTTGGGCTGCAAGACCTGTCGGTGCACTACTTTGAAACGCTCCAGAAGCTCGTTAAAGACAAGGGACTCGAAAAAAACATTACTTTTAAGCACTACGTCACCGATGACGAAATGACCAAACTCTACAAACAAAGCGACGTCTTTTTGTTTATTAATGATGGTTTCACCTGGGGCATTTCCGTATTTGAAGCGGTGGCGGCCGGCCTGCCGGTTATTATTACCAACAACATTGGCGCTGCCGATTTAGTAGAAGATGGTAAAACTGGGTGGGTGGTTAATCCGCGCTCTCCAAAAGAAGTAGCCGCAGCCGTTAAGGAGATTATTACCAAACGCAGCAAGGCCGAAAAAATCGCGAATAAAGCAGAGAAAGAACTGGCCACCTTCGTATCCTGGGACGCCTACACAAAACGCATGCTCAAACTTATAAAGGCAAAGCGCTAAACAAATGGCTTGGTGGTTTCAGCGCACACCAGCGCCGCCCACTATAACGGATGCCAATGGCCACTTACGCATTTTTGATTATGCACAACATCTGGGCGGCAAATCCACAAAACACGCCCTCCTTTCATATTTGCCCCATGCCGTAGCGGCCGGTGTGCGCGGCGAGCCGACTGTGCGGTTCAGTAACGAAGGCATTGCCCGCGAATGGCCGCGCGTTCTCAACGAACTCGGCTACAGTGTGGATATTGTGGGCTGGGATGACAAAACATTCGTACCCACGCGCAATTACGACCTAATCATTCTGCACGGAGCTCGGACTTTTGCTAACATCTACCAGCCGCTCAGCCAAAAGCCCCCACTTATTCACTTTTTAACCGGCACCTACTGGCGCTTTAATAACAAGGAAGAAGAAGCCAGGCTTGCGTCATTTGCCGAGCGGCATGGTGTAACTGTACCAAAAGATCGCTATATTGCCGTCAACGAAGACCCGGTGAATGAAGCTGCCAAGGGCATTATCATCCTTGGCAATCAGCGCATACGGCAGACATTCGACAAATATCCGACGGTCGAGGTGATCAATAACGCTAGCTACCCAGACGACCATTTTATTAAAACCACTAAAGACTACGGCGAGGCACGCA
>DATIBT010000059.1:0-13230 GCA_035457345.1 Saccharimonadales bacterium (SeqCode)
AATCTCAATGGCAAGACGGTCGGTGTCGTCTTGGTCGCTCGTCATGAGTGCAGCCATAAACGCGGCCGGGTAGTGAGCCTTAAGATATGCCGTCCAGTACGCAATGAGCCCGTAACAGGCAGCGTGCGACTTGTTAAAACAGTACGCCGCAAAGTCTTCGAGCTGTTTCCAGAACTTTTCCATTTCTGGCTCTGACGCGCCGTTTTTGACCGCGCCGGCAATAAAGTCGACTTTCATTTTCTGCATCACGTCGATCTTTTTCTTACCAATGGCCTTGCGCAACGTGTCGGCCTGGCCGCCAGTAAAGCCGGAAAGTTCCTTGGAAATCTGCATGACCTGCTCTTGGTAAACCAACACACCGTAGGTGCTTTCGAGTGCGTTCTTCATGAGCGGGTGCATGTAGGTGATTTTTTCGCGGCCGTGCTTGCGGTTAATAAAGCCGTCAATAAACTGCATTGGCCCTGGGCGGTACAAGGCGACCATGGCGATAATATCTTCGAACACGCTCGGCTTGAGCTCGCGCAAATAGCGCTTCATACCTGCGGATTCCAGCTGGAACACGCCGGTGGTGTCGCCGCGGGCAAGAAGCTTAAATGCCTCTTCGTCGTCGAGCGGCATTGCCTCAAGATCAATCTCTACCCCATGCACCCTTTTAATAATACGCATGGCGTTCTTAATAATAGTGAGGTTTGAGAGACCCAAAAAGTCCATTTTAAGCAGGCCAAGCTCCTCGACCGGGCCCATTGGAAACTGCGTAGAAACAACCCCCTTCTGCGCCATCTCGAGCGGAATGAATTTAACAAGCTCATCTGGCGCAATCACCACGCCGGCCGCGTGAATACCATGGCTGCGTATTGTACCCTCTAACCGAACAGCCAAGTCGATGACTTTTTTAGCCGTGGGATTACTTTCGTACTCTCTTTTAAGGTCGGCATCTTCTTTAACAGACACCTTTAGGGGAATATGACGGCCCTGCACCGGCTGAGGGATGAGCTTTGCCAATCGGTCGGCGTCGCTATAAGGAACTTCTAATACGCGGGCAACATCGCGCACTGCAGCGCGAGCAGCCATTTTACCAAAGGTCACAATGTTTGAAACGCGCTCAGCACCGTATTTATCGGAACAGTATTTAATAACTTCGTCACGGCGGGTGTCCTGAATGTCAATGTCAATGTCAGGCATGCTAATACGGTCGGGGTTTAGGAAACGCTCAAACAGCAGATCGTACTTGAGCGGATCGAGGTCGGTAATGCGCAGTGCATAGGCAATAATTGAGCCCGCCGCACTACCGCGCCCAGGCCCAAACACAATGCCCTGGTCTTTACCCCAGTTGATAAAGTCTTGCACAATGAGCATGTAGCCGTTAAAACCCATCCCATCAATCACGCTTAGCTCGTAATCTGTGCGTTCGAGAACGTTAGGCGGTAGGAGTTTCCGGGCTTCGTCGACCGTCAATTTTGCGGCATCTTCACGCGAGGCTTCAGTATACCTGCCAACCAACCCCTGAAACACCAATTGGTCCAAATATGTTTTTTCGTTCTCCCCCTCTGGCACCGGAAATTTAGGGATTAAAATTTTGCCAAGCTCGAACTCTATATTGCAGCGGTCGGCAAGCTCACCAGTGTTTGTAATAAGCTCGGGGTGGTCAGCGCCCCAGCGCTCTATGATGGCGTTTGGATCCTCCACAAAGAGGTCAAAATCCTTCAGGCTAAAGCGGTCTTGATCGCTTAGGAATGCGCCAGTTTGCACACAAAGCAAAATCTCGTGCGCCTCTTTGTCGGTGGGTTGCGAATAGTGGGCGTCGCAAGTAAGAACAGTTTTAATATCTAATTCTTCTGCCAGCTTGAGGAGTTTTTTATTCAGCTTGACCTGCTCATCCCATTTGTGCGGATGGCTTGGGTGGCCGTGATCTTGGATTTCAATATAATAGCGGTCGCCAAAAATAGATTTGTACCATTTGGCAATGTCGTAGGCCTTGGCGTCTTGGTCGTACCGAAAGTTCTCCCCCACCTCGCCGCCAATACAGGCAGAAAGAACGAGCAAGCCTTCGTTGTATCTCTCCAGCAAATCGTGGTCAATGCGCGGCTTGTAGTAGTAACCGTCGAGGTTGGCAATAGAAGACAGGCGCATTAAATTCTCATACCCCTGCATATTCATAGCTATCAGAATTAAGTGGAAGCGACCTTTGTCTTTAACAGGGTCTTTATCTAGATGGCCCCGGCTGGCAACATACGTTTCCATGCCAATAAGAGGCTTAATGCCCCTCTCAGTCGCCTCTTTGTAAAATTCAATAGCGCCGCTAAGAGTGCCGTGGTCGGTAAGCGCCACCGATTTCATGCCAAGTTCTTTGACACGGTCAAGCATGGCTGGCACTTTCTGCAAGCCATCGAGCACACTGTAGTGAGTGTGATTGTGCAGATGCACATAGTTAGCGGGCGAAAGCTGCCCCTTTGTCGCCAAAGCCTACCCTCCTGTTCTTTACATTAAGTATAGCACTGCAGGGTCATGTAAAGAGGCCTGAAGCGCAGGAACAATTCCATAGTCATGGTGATATACTATACCCGCATTGTTCGCTGACGGGAGAATGATGAGTAAAAGCCAGCAACAAAACAGAACACTGCTTTACACCGCCGCTCAAACAAGAGCTCTGTTGTACATTGAGAGCGCCCAGATGATCCCCCTACGTGACAGCGGCATACTGCCTAGCTACCTGCCACCCAGAGGGCGATACTATCTATACGACGCACTCCAAGTGGACTATATAGCCAGTAAGATACGGCTCGCTCGGCGTCATGGAAGCCCTGGCCGGGATGTCGCACTCATAGAGCTGTGCTATCTCCAACGAGTGTACGAAAGTTGCCCGCCCGACAAACCAAAAAGCGCCCGCGAGCGCCACGCGGCGTCGGTCAATAGCCGGTGTCGCACGATGGTGGCGGATGGTCGCGTTATGACTGTGGCCATGCTCGCCGACCAGCTGAGCGGCTCTGTGGACAGAAGGACCGTTGAAAGATGGGCTAGTGACGGCAAGATCGTAGTTATTAAGATCGGCCGCGTGCAGTACCTCAGTGTGCAGTACGGTAATGCGCTAGTGCGGCTCATGACCGAATATATACCACTGCCTCGAGCGGCCGAAAAGCTGGGGTGTGCCAGAAGCACACTTGGGGTACGAGTCCGACAAGGGAGGTTAGCAGGTCTGCGCGGGCCAGACGGCATAGTGCGTATCAACCCCGTCAGCCTAGATAGACTACACAAAGCATGGGAGACTGATGAGCCAGAAGGAAGTCTAACCGTCGAAGCAGCTGCGGCAGCGCTCAACGTTAACATTGGGGCACTCCGCATGCGTATTTGTGTGGGTGCCGTCGAGTCAGTGGGATTCGGGTCCGCCAGGCGCATACCCCTTGAGGTAATAGAAAAGCTAAAGGTCAAGCGCACAGGTCTCAACCCTGGGTTCCAATGGCTGGACGCAAACATTGCATTCAGTGACAGGCGACCAACCACGTTTACGGCTCGCCAGACATTTAGGCGGCTCAGCATATCGCCCTCAACACTAACGGTATGGTCGCAATTAGACCTGTTACCCTACTATGTAAGCAGTATTGAAGCCAAGCAGGATTACCGTATTTTTGTTGCCCAGTACATACAGGGGCTCGTACGCTTTGTCGGCGGGGGCAGAGTGAGCAAGCAACAGGCGACCGAGTACCGCCAGCGCTGCGCCGAAGCGCAAATCATTGTGTAACCAAGCAACGATGCGCCTGCCGGGTTCCCGCTCCCGGCAGGCAACAAATTTAGCAGCCCTTGCCTCAAACTGCTAAGCTAAATAGTGGGCTTATGAAAAACGCAAAGCATTTCTACAAGATTATCCGGCGCGCATGGCGCAAGCTTGGCCACAAAAAACGCCGGACACTGAGCTTAGTTATGATAGGCTCCATCATTCTTGCACTTATGATACAAGAGACGAAACCATTGATTGAACCAACCGCGTATACACCACTCCTTACCACCATCGCCAAGGGCGAAAGTAACGGCAACTACAACGCCTACTTTGGGCGGGCCGGTAACGCGGAGATCCGATTTACCGATATGACCGTTGCCGATGTCATGCATTGGCAGCAAGAATATGTAAAACAGGGCAAGGCCAGCAACGCCGTCGGCCGCTACCAGTTTATGGGCACGACGCTTGCAGGGCTAGTTAAGCAGCTGCGCATCAACCCGCAAGCCAAGTTCAATGAAGCGCTGCAAGACCGCTTGGCCATAGCGCTCATGGAACGGCGCGGCTCGCATGCGTTTGTACAAAAAAAGATTAGCCGCGAGCAATTCGCCGCCAATCTTGCCATGGAATGGGCGGCATTGCCGCGCATTATTGGCGGCAATCCTACCCAGAGCTATTACGCCGGCGACGGCCTCAATAAAGCACGTATTAGTACGGGCGAGGTGCTTGCAGCCATAGACAAACTCAAAACAAAATAAGCCTGCGCGTGTTGACAGCAAGTATTTCTTTAGAATAATATTTAACCAAATGGTTAATGATTTACTTCTCGACTCTCTCTTCCACTCCCTCGCCGACCCAATCCGGCGCGATATTTTAATGCGCGTCGCAGACCGTGAGTTGTCCGTAGGGGAACTAGTCAGCCATTATAACGTCAGCTTCGTTGCTATCTCCAAACACATAAAGGTGCTTGCGGGGGCAAAGCTAATCCATAAACGCAAGGAGGGTAGAAAATATATGGTCGCGCTGAACCGAGAAGCGCTTGCAGAAGCAGACAAATATCTAGAACAATACCGCCGCAACTGGGAAAGCAGTTACAAAAAATTAGACGCGCTATTAAAAGAAGGAGCATGACATGGCAGAGACGAAAGTAACCAAAGACACAGAAAACAAGACGCTCATTATTGAACGCGAGTTTGACGCGCCAAAAGAAAAGCTCTGGAAAGCCTACGCGGATAAAGATTGGTTCGAAAAATGGTGGGGTCCAGAGGGTTGGCAAACAACTACCAAAACATTTGAATTTAAGGTGGGCGGCCACATTCATTACGGCATGAAATGCGTCGACAAAAACCAAGGCGAATGGTTTGGGCAGGAATCTTGGGGCCTCATGGAGATTACAAAAATTGACCAGATGAACAGCTTTGAGGCGCTCGACCACTTTAGCAATCCAGAAGGTACCGTCGACCAAAACATGCCAACACAAAAATTCATTGTTGAATTTGTGGAGGAAAACGGCAAAACCAAGTTGGTAAGCCGCAGTGTGTGCGACACCGCCGAGCAGCTTGAACAGCTGGTTAAGATGGGTATGGTAGAGGGCTTCTCTAGTCAGCTTAACAGATTGGAAGCACTGCTCGCCGAGTAGTTTATCTAGGGCCTAAAAATGCAAGCAGGCCGGGTGGCGATTCGCATCTGCGAACCGCCCCCGGCCTTACACTTACAGTTGTTTTGTCACATCGCTGGAGGTTCCAACGCGATGTCGACGAGCAGTCTCTCGCCCAGATCGTGGAGGTAGGCAATTGACCAGTGGCGGTCATTGGCGGGGTCGAAATTACCCTGGCCGTCCGCAGCGAGGAGCTGCGCCATCTCGACGCGATCCACGAAATGGACCACGCCGAACGAGTGCGCCTCTGTCGCGTAAATGCGGTCTTCCCCACCTCGCGGAACCGCACCCGCCGGTATGCCCGGAATGTCGGTGGGATCCAACGGGTAGCGGTAGAAGACCTCGATCCGGTCCAGCCGTGTCCCCCCGTAGGTGAACGTGCCTCCCTCGTCGGCCAGGAATGGCCGATAAAGCTCGCCGGGCCTGCGCAGCCCCGTGAGGCTCACCACCTTGTTGGGCAGCGCCTCCAGCACGTGCGTGATGGGCATGGTGCCGGGATCGAGAACCTCGCACTCCGGATAGAGATTGAGGGCCATGCCGCTCGCGTTGCCCAGAAGCGCGGGGAAAGCGGCCATAATAGGCGTGTTATTCTCCGCGCTGAGGGTGAATCCGTAGCCCGCCTGCACCGGGAACAGCAGCTGGTTCGTCCGCAGATCGCGGACCAAGAAGCCGAAGTAACCGCCCGATGAGGCGGACAGGGACACATACGACGAAGAAACCCCGTAGTACACCAGACGGCTAACCCGTCCGATGAACTCGTACGTACGCTCGGTCATCCTTGACCTCCGTGTGACAGGCGCTTTTCGGCGCCAAACTGTAGGTATAACGTTATTTATACAATAAAATTATATTAATTTCAATATATACCACTTCACAGACACACGCCCGCACGCTTGCTATTATTATCTAGTCCGCTTAGCGCACTTACCAGGAGGTGACCATGCGCACGAGAGTGTGTATTGCGGCCGTAATGCTCGCCGCAACAGCCGGGTGTAGCTCGGGGAGCGAAAAGCCTGTTGGCTCAGCTTCGTGGAATGAAGGGACGCCAACCCCTTCGGCAACTCTTCCCACTCCCCCTTCGGCCCGTGCCGTCGTAATAGCCAAAGGCGACGTCTGCCAACCGCCTGGCGTCCCCGGCAACTGTTGGCTGCCGCTCTATCCACAGCCAGCCCTCACCGGCACCGCCTACAATCAAAGTGCCGTGTGTAACAATGGCAGCCGCGACCAATCGTCGTGCTGGCCGCAACCAGACACGGAAGTAGAGGTAGTCTGCACCACGCAAGGCAGCGACGGCCGTCAGTGGTATGGCGTGCGCGTTCCGCCAGAACGCATGGTCGCCAGTTCCGCACAACATATCCATACTGACGGCCCGATCGGTTACGCCGCCGCCCAGTATCTGTGGGTACGGGGCGGCGAGGCGCTCAACTCCCTACCCGACTGTTCCAATCTCAACTAGCGGACACGGTGCGCCTGGAGGGTAGCCAGGCGCACCAACGCACATGGGCACGCTCAGCTTTGCGCAAAAGACACTTGGGTAATTCCTTCTTGTTGCCTGCCAATGCTAATTGGGTATATGCCGTCAAAGCAGTGGCTAGTAAAGTCGCTGGCTGGCTTACCGGTGGCGCGGATCATGCCATCGTACGACAAGTAACCCAGTGAGTCCACGCCCAAATGCTTGCGAATTTCCTCTCCAGACATAAGATACGCGATGAGGTCTTCCTGCCGCGGCAAGTTAATACCATAAAAATCCGGATACACCACCGGTGGCGAGCTCACTAAAATGTGCACCTCTTTCGCGCCCGCATCGTACAACATACTGGCGATCTTACGCGTGGTAGTGCCGCGCACAATTGAGTCATCTATTAAAACGACCCGTTTGCCGTTGAGTACTTGAGGCATGGGATTGAGTTTCATGCGTAAGTCTTGTTCGCGCAGCTGGGCAGTTGGGCGGATAAACGTGCGGTGAATGTAACGGTTTTTAATGAGTGCCATCTCGAACGGAATACCGCTGGCACGTGAGTAGCCAAGCGATGCCGGAATGGCAGAGTCTGGTACGGGCACCACAAGATCGGCATCAATCTTGTATTCTTTTGCCAGTTCTTTACCAAGCCGTTCCCTTACGCCATTCACGCTCGTTCCTTCAATAACGCTGTCGGGACGGGCAAAGTACACATACTCAAAAATATCCAGTTTGAGTTTGCCGGGTACGACTTGGTGCGAGGTAATGCCATGCTCGTTAATAACCACCATCTCGCCTGGTTTGATGTCACGAATGAATGTGGCGCCAATAGTGTCAAACGCGCACGTCTCGGAGGCAACCACGTAGCCATCGTTTAATTTGGCGAGGGAAAGCGGCCGAATGCCACAGCGGTCCCTAAACGCCACCAATTCTGTGGCAGTCATAGCCACGCAGGAGAACGCACCCTCAAACAACGGGTACGCAGCGGTGACGGCGTCTTTGAGACTCATCCCCTGACGCATATTAGCCTCTATAACCGCAGCCATCATGCCCGAATCGTTCAGCTTACTGTAGTTAATTCCCCGCTTTTGCAGAAATGCCTCCAGTTCGTCCGTCTGCGGCAAGTTGCCATTATGCGCAAAAGCAAATTTAGTATCGCGGTATAACGCCGGCTGGCTATGCGCGTCGTTAGCCGCACCAGACGTAGAGTAACGGTTGTGGCCAATAGTGATATTGCCAGCCAGCTGCTCCAAGTCTTCCTCGCGGTACACATTCGCCACCAACCCCGGCCCCGTGTGACGATGCAAAAAAACACCGTCCGAACTGACGATGCCTGAGCTCTCCTGCCCCCTGTGTTGCAAGGCCCAAAGGCCATAAAAAGTAATTCTTGCCGCTTCTTCCACGTTGTAGGCGCCGAAGACGGCGCACTTTTCGTGGAGTGCTTTATCTACCCTAAATGACATAGGAGATCCACCTCTCGCTTATGCTTATCTTACCCGTATGGTAGCACATAATCAGCGGTTTGAGGTGGATCGGTCAGTCTATAGGAGGGTGCTTTGCTCGCCAGCGTCAATTTCGAGCGTCTTAATGCCCGGCAACGCCTGGTTGGTTATACCCTGCAGGTCGCCGTACATGCCAATCGTATTATCAATAACCGCACGAATGGCTTTCTCTTGATGCGCCCAACGCAACGCAGCAGCGCGCTTTTCCTTTTCTATCTCAACCTGAAGCATGCTGTAATTCTCAACGATCGCCTCAACGCGGTGCCTAAACTCTGGGCCAACTAAGAATTGGTACAGCGCCTCCATCTTCGCGTCCTTACCTTCATTGTTGCGGTGCGCGGCATCCACTTGCAGGATGGTTGTGCGCAAGGCCGATGCGAGCACCGGCGCGAGCATAGGTTTAACCGCCCAAAGGTTTGCCTCAATGTGCCGCATGTCCCCGTACTCTCCCGGCATTTCCTGCGAGACAATAACGCCCACATTAGCATTCGCCTCGCGGATGTCCTGCTTGAACTTAGGAATCCAGGCCGGTTGCCACTTACCGTTCTTTGTTTCCCATAGCAGCACGCCGCAATTTTCCATACTGCGGTTGCGCACGGTTTGGGTGAGGTCGGCGCCGCGCTGGCCTTTTTTGACTTCGGTAATCTCATCAAAGGGGAACTCTTCACGCAGACGATTCTCGAGATCTAACTCCAATACTTCGCCCTGGTTTTGCTGCGAGCCTTGGGCAGCTTTGCGCTGGGCTTCGTCTAGAGACTTCTGCATGTCAGCAATCTTTTTCTCTTGCTCGAGGGCACGCAAGCGATATTTCTCGTCCGCGTGCTTAAGGGCATCCTCGCGGATTTTGTCTTCGCTCTCGGCTAGCTTTTTGCTCGCTTCCAGCTCAGCATTTTCCCGGGCGCGTTTCTCCGCGCTCAGTGATTTCATGAGTTCGGCCAAATCCAGCCGCAGCTTCTTATTATCTTCCTTTGCTTGCTCTGCATCAGCCTTAAGCGCGGTCATGAGTGCTTCCTGCTCAGCGCTCGCCTTGCGCTGTTCGTTAGCCGCAGCTTGGGCGAGTTTCTTTTTCTCGAGTTCAAGATCGGCTTCAATCTGCTGCTTTAGCAATTCTTTCTCACCTTCAAGCTGCTTGCGGAACATATCAGCCGTCCGCATGCGCTCCTTTTCTATGAGTGCGTCCTGATTGGTCTTTAGCTTTGCCAGCTCTTGCTCGTGTTTATGCCGCTCGGCAGCCAAAACACGCGCTTCAATCTGGCCTTCCAGCGCCTTGTCAATCTCAATAGTCGCGCCACATTCAGAACATATAATGGTATTCAAGTTGAGAGTCCCCTCCTACGGTGTGATATCTAGTATGCGCGGAAAGTGGGGGGTTTGCAATCTGCGAGGGTTAATTGCACCCGCACTACGCTCAACGACCAAAAAGAGCCCGTAAAAGCCAGTACAGGAAGTAAAAACCAAATAAGGTATAAGAAAGATTAAAAGCAATATCGAATGAGGCGACAAGGCTGTTATTGGCTATCGCTTGTCTTAAAATTGCCATTACAGAAATAGCTGCCATTGCCACAAAGATGAATATGACTAATTGCCAAATAAATGGCTGCCGAAGCATCCATTTGATTTTCCTACTGGTCGTATTGGGCAGCATGTCAAAGACTGCAGTACCCGCGAAGGTTAGTGCTATGCCCAAACCCGTAATAAAGCTGTATTGCACAACACTCACTGAATTTACTATGGCAGAGCCACCAAAAAGCACGGTCGCCATATATAGCACAGAGCCTAAAGCGCCACCCACTGCAGTGGCGAGCAGAGCATAATAGCCTTTCCATTGCTTCAAGCCATTAAGCAGTCTCATTCACCGCCTCAATCAGTACTGGATGATTTGCCTGGTATAAAGCCGCAATATCATCGAACCATCTTTCGGCATTCTCACTAGTAATTGGAACATCCCACTCTTTAGTCGCTTCCAACTTGTTTTCGAGTAAATTAATTGTTGCGTCGCCAAACTCATTAACTACCTCAACTTCCGCTTTCCCATAAAGTCCAAGATCAATCTCGTTGTCGGATATGGCGCGCACTATCTCGTTGGTAGAAATCAAAGGAGTCTTATCTCCATGCTTCCTAGCACCAACAAGCTTAATATAGATCTGTCCCGTGTTTGCAAACTTACTTGCAGCCTTCAAGCCTTCCACTAAATTATTTTGTTGCATGCTACTATGCAATTTTGCAACCGGCAACCCGACCGTCAAAGATTTTATGCGCTCAACATCGCTGTTTAGTTCACGCAGCACATCGGGATGCATTAATAAGTCACCTGTAAACCTAATGGGATCGGTTTTATAGCTGCGTTGAATAGTAAACAAATAACCCAAAAACATTGCATGACGCGGGCCATTCTGACTATATTCGAATGTAAGTATTTTTGTCGATGGTGAGTAAACAAAGTGTGTTACCTCAGTAAACTTTTTACCCTCGTCAAGCATTAAGTCTTCTAGCTCGTCGTCATTTAGCGACCCCATAATCATGTGATTATTGCGGTACTTAACTATCTTGCCGCGATAGTGGTCGCCGTGCGCCTTGAAATATGTCAGCCGGTAAGAGATACTGTCTGACATCTTTAGGCTTTTTTTAGCGATTTCAAGATTGACGACCTCTTTACAGACATCTTCAAACTCCGTCTTTATCTCTGCGTTTTCTTCATTGAAAAGGTCAATCTTAAAGAAATGAACTTTATGCTTGGTCATACGGTCTCACAGTGCGTCAAGTAAATTATTGGCATTATATCACAAATACTAAACATACATAACTATTCACTGCTTAGCCTCTGGATTGCCCATTTGACCAAAATCTAATATAATGCCCTAGCTTCAACGCACCACGCCCCAAGGGGCGAGAAATTTAACGTTATCGGATTACAAAGGAGGTGTTCCATGCGCTGGACACGAGTTCACACGGCTATCACGGCCGTTGTGGTCGTGGTGGCGCTGGTGGTTGCGGGCTTGTTTGTGTGGGGTCCGTTGGGCTCTAGCGACAAACCGCGTGACATCGGGGCTGGCGTGAGGGCCGAGGGCAAGAGCTTGCCCAAGGGCCTACATGCCGTCACTGCCGACGTTGTTCCGCAGCTCAACCTGCAATTGTTCACACCGGTGAGTCACAGCTACGAGATCACGCCGCCGGGCAAGCTGCCTGCAGCGACGGCCTTCCGGCTGCCGCTTGCCGCGGCGTTTCCGCCTGACGAGGGGTACATGTTGCTCCCGTTGACGGCAGAATCGCCGGAGGGGCCATGGACGCCGCTGCTGAGCAAGCAGGCCAACGGATCCCTGGCGCCGGCCATCCGGCTGTCGCCCGACAGCCTGTCGGCGTACATCACGACTGACCACTTGTCGTTCTTTACCATCGTGAAGGTCGCGGTGGGCAGGGTGATCGATGTCGTCAAGGACGCGGGCGGCAAGGTCATCGGCGGCGTGAAGACGGTGCTGGACCTGATGGCCCAGAGCTTCCACAGCCTGACCGAGAATCTGTTTTACGAGGCCAAGCCGCCCACGTGTGAAAACGAGGCAGGCGCACTCGACGGCAGCTACTCCATCACCAAGCCCACACGTGACACGGTGTTCACCTGCTTCGGCCTGGAGAACGGCGTGCGGGTGCTGAAGGTGGTCAACCACCGGCGCTACCCGCTGCTGCTTCACTACACCGGCATGACCGTACTGGACGACGGCTCAAGCTTCCGCATGCGCCTGGCGCAACTGACGCGGGCGGTGTCGGGACCGGATTCGGTGCTGTTCCCCGGCGAGCAGATCACCTACAAGGTGGATCTGCCCAAGGAGGGCGGCACGGCACGGCTCTCGGCGGAGTTCGAGGGTCGGGCCCAAAGCCTGTACTCGCTGGAGGTCGCACTGCGGCTGGCGCTGCAGTTCATGACCAACTTCGGTGCCGGTAGCGGCAACGCCGTGAACGGCGCAATTCTGGGCCAGAGCGATCTCCTCGACAAAATGGACAAACTGCTCCAGAACGCCGACTGCGGCTCGCTGATCTTCGACCACAGCACGGTGGACTTCGGCGAGGTGCTCAAGCGCTGCGCCGGGCCCAGTGAGCTGCTTTCCACCTTCGGCAAGAACCCGCTGGCGCTGGTGGCAGCGCCGGTACTGGTGGTGGCTCCGGTCATCGCGTACTTCAAGTCGCAGTTCAACGCGCTGGGCGACTTACTCAACGACCGCGACAAGGCCGAGGTGGTCATTACCCGTGCTGACACGGCCAAGCTATGCCCGAACGGCGCCGCCAATTGCCCTGACGCGGGCGCGGCAGACCTGGACGGCGACGGTCGCATGGACCAGATCTCCCTGGTGGTCAACCCCCAAGAGGACAGCTGCGGCTACTACGAAGCCCGCGCCGTCCTGGCAACCGGCCAGGAGGTCTCGGGTGGCGTGTGCTTCAGCTGGGGGCCAATGGTCGATCCGGTCTACAAGAAGACTGAGCTGTCGTTCGTGGGCTTCGCGCCCATAAACGGGACTAAGGGCGACGAGATCGTCATCAAGCTCAAGTACTGGACCGACGACCCGTTCTACTCGCTCGGGCCGTTCCAAACCTGGTCGGTCATTGTGCTGACGCTCGAGGACTACTCCGGCGGCAACTTCAAGCTGGAGCCGCCCGAGGTTGGCGCCGGTTGGTTCCCCTACTATACCTACGATATCCATCTGGATGGCTGGGAGGCGAACGGATTCCAGTGCGACAAATCAGCGGATGGGACGCCCAAGCTAGTCTGGTGGTCGATCAACGTGATCGACAGCCAAACCAAGAGAGAGTACGAGTACACCGTCACAAAAACTGTCTTCGTTCCCTCTCAGTCCTATCCGAGCGACTTCGAGCAAGCTCAAACAGGTGGAAGCTCGCAAACCTTCCCGCTCAG
>DATIBT010000060.1:0-25368 GCA_035457345.1 Saccharimonadales bacterium (SeqCode)
ATGTGCGCGTACTCGGTGACCGGTGGCTTGGTGCATTCGATGCCATAGTCATCCGCTAGCTCGGCGGCCTTGTACAGAGCGCTGGCGTAGCGATAGTGCAGCCCCGCTTTGCGGGTTAGGTCGGCTGGCGTATCCGGATAATGAGACGGCCGGTCCAGCGGAAATTTGATGACCGCGTCGCCGCTAGCCTGGCTCTTCTCGGCGCCATACGTGAGTTCGGCGGCGCAGAGCTGCCACTGGCGTAAGTTGTTCACATCGGTCAGGGCAACCAAGACGGCCTCGAACAGCTGCTCGTGGTCGAGCACCCCAGCCACGCTGTCATCCACAAGTTGTGCGTTCGGGATTGACAGCCACCCGTTGCCGAGATCAGTGACCTTGGCATGGTCGACCGGATTGCCGATTGCGTCGGTAAAGGTGATCTTTGCCACCACCGGAGACGCGCCAACCACCTCTGGCGCGCCCGTACTTCCGGGCACAACCAGCAGGACCATGAGCGTCAGCGCCAATCCAATGACGCTGGTTACTCGTCTCACTAGCCTACTCCCCTCGATGGGTAAAACTGAAAGCGTACGAAATTTATTATAAAATAATTAATAATTACCTACAACACACTAGCTGCTCGCACTAATCGTCGCCGACTACCGTGCCCTCAAACAGGCACTGATAATCAGTCACAAGACCGTCTTCATCTACTTGAATGGCAGCATTGAAATCTGGCGTCTCTTCGTCTTCGTAGGCGAATGTGAATGGGCCAAGTTTTGTATAAAACTGGTTAGTCGCATACAAATCAAACGAGGGAAGGTCGATGTAAATAGTACTTACCTTGTGGCGGCCTGGCTCGCTTGTGAAGTCTTCACATTTTATTGGTAATGTATTTGTAAAGGGCGTAAGTGAGATATCAATATATTCCAGGCCATCAAACTCGGCAAGATGCTTACCGGCCCCATCAAACCAATGATTCTTTTGATGAGTAAGCTGCAAATTCTTACCCGTACGATCATTTTGAATGGTAGCCGTTTCGATACGCCATTCTGGGCTGAGAATTATAGTGTAGGCAAGGGCATAAACCTCCCCTTCTTCTGTTTCGCCCGCCAAATTGCCGCTGGCACGAATAAATGATTCGTCAAAGATAATTTCAAAACGTTCTTCACCCTGCCAGGCCAGCGCCTGCCAGATGATTTTTCGGGTCCCTAATTGCATGATGGCATTATACCTGCTTTGCCGCGGCGGGGCGGTAAAGATAATGACATGGGATGGCGGAGCGGCGTGAGTGCCGCCGCTCCGCTCCACCGTGCAGTACTGATCAGAGCTGACCGTGTTGACGCATGGTTTCGAGCCAGGCTTCGAAACTGTTTGGACTCTGGGCGCTTCCTGCGAAGGTGCGACGGTAACGATGGTACCGCTCGATGACATCTTCTTTTTCCGATACGCCATCGCGCTCACGCGCCTGCGCGTGCTCAGCCCGGACGTGCTCGGCCGCTTGTTCTTCCTCGGCCTTGGTGCGCGCTTCCAGAACACGAAGCTCGGCAGCAATACGTTCTTCCGTAAGCGCTCGAAGAAGAGCCTCGGCGTCCGCCGCCTTGGCAGCCCTCAGCCGCAGCGCAGCTCGCTCGTAACCCACCGTCTCGTCGTGCGTGTCCTGCGCCCGCTTGAGCGCTTGCTGCCGCTCGGCAACAGCAACAGCCTTCTCGGCCTCGTTCGCCACGAACTCCTGCCGCTGCAGTTCCAGCCGGCCGTCCAGGTAGCGTCTGAGCTGTCTCAGCCCGTAGAGCACAGCGCCAAAAACCAACGCCCACCAGAGCAACGGCTCAACAATGAGCACGACCTCTTTGGTCGCTTCCATACTCACCTCTCTCGTTCGGTGGAGACTTTTCAGTCAAACCATACGATACATCTTTTAGGTAAATCCGGCAACGACTACAGCTTTCCTTCAGGTTTGTCTCATAAACTGGAAGTAATATGAAATGCCCCAACGACAACACAACCCTACAAATGACAACCCGCGAAGGGATAGAAATTGACTACTGTCCGGAGTGCCGAGGTGTGTGGCTGGACCGCGGGGAGCTCGATAAAATTATTGAGCGTTCATCGGCTCAGACCGTGCGCCGTGAAGACCACAGTGACGAACGCCGTTACCATGAACAACCATATCAGCAACGCCGCGACTACGACGACGATGATTATAAGCACAACAATCACCACAAAAAGCATAAAAAAGAAGGCTTTTTGGGCGATTTGTTCGATTTCTAAAATAAGTAAGCGCCACAAAAAAGCCCGCACAGTAGCGGGCCTTTTTAACACGCCCCCACAACCGCCAAACAATCAGCAGCTCTGGGAACGGACAGAGGAAAATGTATGTCGAATGACTCTGCCCGCCCATCAATTAGTTAAGTAAACTGCAATGTGTTGCAAAATGATGCTATGCGTTAACTAAAAGATGTGCGGATATAACCAAGGCACGCGCCGGGCTACAGATATGCAGCCCGGCTGTGCGAGTGGAGCTGCTACCGGTCCGTCAAGGCTATTGCGGCCGCCAGCCCAACACCTATCAGCAGCGCACCCACAAACAGCAAGATGAACCAACGCTTCAGAAGGTGGCTGTGTTCATCCGGAGGTAGATTTTTCCACCGCCGTTTTGACGCGACGTACACCAGGAGCATAGAGAACGACGCAGCAACGTAAGTCGCAGCAAGCATTAAATTAGGCCAGGGGCCGTGCCTATTCGTCCACACTCCCAACCCGCCCACAGCGTCATGAGGCCACCTGCTACCAGATGCACGGAGCGCATGTCTTTAATGCTGTCGCGCGCTCGGCGCAAGCGCACCTCCTCCATATACCTCCGAACCTCTTCGGCACGTTCTTTCCGCGATTCCTCGGAGCGTCAGTCATTGTGTCACCTTTCCAGGTACTCGCACACTCATTTGATGAGTGATTAAATTATCTCCTCACAGTGTGTTTCCATCAAATAAATATCTTTCAAGTCGCAGGTGTACAATGTCACTAAGCATGTCCAACCGAGGAGGTGTAGCATGCGAGGAGTATCCCTACTCTTGGCCACACTGCTGCTTGCGGCCGCCTGCAGCAGCCCCGACAAACCGTCTGGCAGTACCACCACAAGCGGTGTGCCCGCCAGTGCGACCCCTGTTCACAGCGTGCCTGCAACGTCTGCCGCTACCCGCACACCGGCGCCAGTTATCACTGCGTCCCGCGAACCCGCGTCTACGTGCGGCAGCACATCCCGGTGGTCAACGGCAACCGTCAGCGACGCAACCATGGCTGTTGCCGAGCTGTACAACGTGCGTGCGGCGGCGCACACGTGCTACGACCGGATCGTCTTCGACATCAACGGCCCCGAACGCGCCGGCTATCACGCCGAGTACGTCGACACCGTGACTAGCGATGGCCAAGGCGCACCAGTGCCCGTCGCAGGCAAAGCGGCACTGCAATTCACTGTCCGCGCATGGAGCTTTGCACATGCCGGCCACCAACCCGGCCGTAAGCCGTGGCGAACCGGCAAGGAGCTCAAAGGCCGAGTCGGCAAAAGCGTAGCGCAGGTGAAGTTCGCAGGTGAGCACGAAGGCCAATGCACCTTCGCCATCGGCGTGAGCAGCAAGAAACCGTTCCAGGTCAGCACATGGCGGCAAGGCGCAGTGATGCATGTGATTCTGGACATCGCCCACTGAGAGGAGGACACGATCCACCGGGGCCGTCGCCGCGCGGCCCCAACTCACTCAACACACGACTAACCGTATATAGAGGTCAATTCTTTCATGCGCAGGTTAAGCACGACAAGCCCCAAGATAATGGAGCCTATAAACAGACCGGACACGAGAATAGCTAATAGTATAGCCTTGTTTCGGCGAGGCATTTTTGACCGGCGAACACTATCGACCATATAGTAAGCGCCGACCGTGGCCACCACTGGCATTATTATAGGCGCAAGCCAAAAACGGTAGCTTACAGCCAAAGAAGCAAGGTGCTCCAACGAATAAGCTAAAATACCTACGCTAAGAGCTGATACTAGCGTTACTATCTGTGGCTTATCAAGCATTCTCCGTGAATTCATAAATGTCCTGCCCCTATTTAGTGTTGAGTTGTCTGATCGGACGCTGGGCTCGTCCGACCAGACAAATTGTAGTTATTGTACACCACCTTCACGTCAGTAGCAGGGACCCCACCTCCAACCGAGCGATTCGTTCTCGCTATCCTGGCGAACATATACCTGCTCAACACCCGTACATGCGACCGGCCTACCGTCCGTCATGAACGACCAGGTCGACTCATAGATATTGAGACCAGCATGATGTGCGGTGCCGTAGCTCGGCTTGCCAGGGTTCCACACCGTCACTCTTGCCCATATACCTACGGATGGATTCAACATGGCGAGGTTAGTGACGGTGCGCCTGTAAGGCGTGTAACGGCCCCAATTCGCAATGCACGAGCGTGAATAGCGAAGCTCAAGCATGCCATCCCCAACATCCATAGCCCGCACTGTGATTGCATCGCCTTCACAACGCCCCATTGGATCAAGCCCGTTACAGCCCGAACCATAACAGCCGCCCGTGCCAGCGCTGGCCGAAGCCGGGGCAACAACTGCCACCCCGCCCGTTGCCAGCACCAGCGCCGTGACCGCTATTACAATTCTACGCAACAAACGCATCTCCGCTCCTAATGCCGACATTCCTCCGGGCGACAGCCAGAAGATGGTACAATCCGCCCTTATTTCATGGCGATGCGCAGCATAACATCATAGGTTGCCTCGGAGTTCAAGGTACAAATTGTGGAAAACAAAAAAACGACCCCACTTGCGTGAGGTCGTCATCGTTTTCTGTACGCAAAAGTGCAAAGCGCTACGTGGCCGCGCTTATAAGCCAACCTGCCTGCGTACTGGCAGGCCAATAATTTCCTCACACGATCCAGCATCTGTTCTTTCTGGTACGATGCGTGGTCCCGAGCCTCTTTGTGCTCATTGTGGGGCTTCCTACGCTCGCCTGCTCAAACATAGAGCAGGAAGGATTGATGCAACTCGGTAAACAGCTGCCAACAGGCGGCGAACCGTCCACTGCCGCCATTCCAGCCAGAGGCTCTCCAGGTTTCCCCAGAGGTCGCTTAGAAGGTCAAGCAAACAATAAACGTCCTATCCGCATGAGCTATCTTCTGCAGTCTTGAGTCCTTCGACATAAGACGGGGTCGTTAGATAGCGGCACATTGGCGCGTCTTTTCAACGCGTCTATACCTGGTTTTGATTATTATCCCGATATAAACACCCCTCTCGAGGCGACAACGCGGCTTTAGCCCTGCATAGCGACTTATTAAGCTACTGCAGGCAGCTGTTTACCGAATTTTTGTTTGTGAAGAGAAAACGATTGGTGATTACAATGTAGCACGGATTTGGGGTTTTGTCAATCCCCAGATTGAAGCGATAGCGTTTGGCGCAATAAATTTAGAGTATTATCCTGATCAATTTGGCAATCATGCGGGTAAGGCTGACAGAAAAAGTAAGCATAACCACCAAACCAATGAGATTCATTGCTTTGCCAGGCGCCTCTGTGAGCGGCACCAAAAGAACACCTGCCAGCGCAATGATTAACAAGTCACTCAAAAGTATATAGAAAAAGGTACGAGCATGCACATTAGCGCGTAACGCCCTGGCGCGCACCGTATCAAGATTAAATATTGACAAAAAAAGCGCAACCATAGCACCTGTAGCATACGTGACCAGGCCTTGATACAAAAGGCTAGTATTCATAAGCTGAATAATGCCTGGATACCAGATTAGTCCCAGCAGCCCAAGTAGTACGCACCATCCAGACCACGCGAATATGTGCGTAACTAACGCCCTAAGCCTGTGTGGTGATGCGTTGACGCCTGGCATAGTCGGCTACGTCCTCTTGCATTTTACTTAATAGATCAGAAGTGTTGATTTGGCGTGATCTGCCTAAGCGCGTAACGGAAAATTGGGAGGTCACTTTATCGGCCAACAGATCAATCGTTTCAACACCACCTGTTGCATTAATAGCCTTTACCCGGCATTTTTCATAGTTTTGCAGATCCTGCTGGCCATGCGGGAAGAATTTGCGTACAAATTCCGCAATGCTCAGTATAATTGTTCGACTGTGCGGTTCGGGTTTCAGTTCAATATTTGCCGTTCGCCAATCGCCAAGATGCTCCAGGCTCTCCAGTGTTTCGTTATAACTGCCGGCGTTACTAAGTTGCAGATTGGTCATACTGATTTGCAGGCCACTGACACCTGCCATGTCACCTAAGCGTTCGTAGCCGTCTCGACGGCTGATGTATGCCCAGTCCGCGCCAGGCGCATTAGGCTCAAACCGCTCACGGTATATAGTGTTGATGGCGTGAAAGAACAGACCAACCTTAGGGCCGTAATGGTTGTATTCAAACAAGACGATCTCAGCATCCGGCATGATGACAAAATGACTCGCCTCAAGGATTCCCTCCTCTTCTGCCAGCTCAATATCACGAATATCAATTGAGTTGCGCCTGCCAATGGCCGGCAAACCTTCCTCGCGTAAAATCGTCACTACCCCAGCAAGAATATCCTGCTGCCGGAATAGGTGGACAATTACCTGCTGGCCTTCATGCAATATTGTGCGATCACTCATCTCGAGGCGACACACCTGTTTGACCATGTCGCTAAATCTAACGTCGCCAGCTGCTGCAGCTTGAAAATAATAAATTTTACGGCTAGTTGAAGCCATGCAATAACCTCACCCACCGATTACTTAATTCAGATAACATTATAGCTGTGATGCAGCCGCGTGAAAAGCCTACGAGTAAATAGCTTTGGTCACTTCGTCGAGCTCACGGCGAAGCTGCGGGAAGATCACCCCTTCGCGGGCGGTGACGCCCTCGAGCATCCAGAACAAGCGCTCGGAGAATCCAAGCCCACAAGCCGGCGGCATGGCGTATTCCAGCGCCTCCACATAATCAATATCCATCATCATCGCCTCGTCATCCCCGGCGTCGCGCATTGCTTGCTGCTGCTGGAAGCGGTCGAGCTGGTCGATTGGGTCGTTGAGCTCGCTGTATGCCTTGCAGGCTTCGGTGCCGCCCAGGATCAGGTTGAACTGCTCTGTCAGCTCGGGCTTGCCAGGCTGGGTTTTGGCGAGGGGTTGCAGGAAGGTCGGGATGTCTACCAAAAATGCGGGGCCGGGCAGGGTCACGCGGACTTTCTTCCAGAGTTTGTCGATGCCGCGGCTGATGTTATCCGCCTTCTCTACTTCGATTTTGTGCTTTTTGAGCTGAGCTTGGACTTCCTTCAGATCTGTATTGAAGACGTCGATGCCGTAATGCTCGCGGATCACTTCAACAAAGCTAACGCGTGGGAAGCGCTCGCCGTCTTTGCCCAGGTCAACTTCCTGGCCGTTTAACAACTTGAACTTACGCGTACCCCAGGTCGCGTCGGCAATAGCACGCACGTGGCGCTCGGTGAGTTCCATGCCCTTCTCCCAGTCAGCGTAGGCCCAGTACCATTCCATGGCGATGTGCTCGGGCAGGTGCTCGTCTGAATAATTTTCGTTCCTAAAACGGGGGCCAATGTCGAATACTTTTTCGTACCCGCCCACCAGCAGGCGCTTAAGTGGCAGCTCGTGGCTAATGCGCAGGTAAAAGTCCTGATCGAGCGCATCCATGTGGGTCACAAACGGATTAGCGTCGGCGCCACCAGTAGTATTTTCCAGCACGGGAATGTTGATTTCAATGAAACCCTCGTCCTGCAGGAATTCGCGGGTCGCACGCCAGAACTTGCTGCGGCGCAGGAAGCGCTCGTAGACGTCCTGGTTAACATTTGTGTCCACATAACGGCGGCGTAGGCGCTCTTCTTTGTTAGTAAAGCCGTCTTGCTTGTTTGGCAGCGGGCGCAGGCTTTTGGTGAGCAGGCGCAGGCGCTTAACCCCTACCGAGATCTCGCCGGTTTTGGTTTTGATGACGGTGCCGTGGGCTTCAATAAAATCGCCCGAATCTAGAAGTGGCAGCTGCTCGAAGGCCAGCTGCGAGTCCCCTGCCTTAAGGCCGTCCATTTTGTCGGCGCCTAAAAATAATTGCAAACTGCCGCTAGCGTCGCGAACCACGACAAAAGCGATTTTGCCGAATTTGCGGATATTGGTAATGCGGCCGACCACGGTAATTTGTTTACCTTCTAGCTTTTCAAAATCATCAGTTACCGCCTGCAGGGTGTGCGTGCGGTCGGCGCGAGCTGGGTATGGGTTGATGCCGAGCTTTTTAAGATCGTCTAATTTTCTGAGGCGCTCGTCGCGCAGTTCTTTGAGTGTTGCCATAACTGGTGTTTATAGTATCACAAAACAGATCGCGCGGGACGAGGCTGGCACGTCATTGTGCCGCCTCATCCCGCGTTCGCGTCAGCAGCCGGCAGCGGAACCAGTCCGGCCGGCCATTGGGATTGGCGCGTCACTGCCGGGGGGCGCCCACGGCCGCACAGGAGCGGGAGCGGTCCCAGCATAGTACGCCGCGTCACTGTTGAGCGGCCGCTCACCCACGGCCTGACCGTGAATGATGGCGAAGAAGAGATCGATGACCGTTTGACACAGTGTCCGGAACTTGTAGTCGTGGCTATGGAGCCGCTCCTGGACCCAGATGCGGACGGCCTTGCCATCGTAGCTTCCCACGACGCCGTCCTCACCGATGTAAGTGTTGATGCGATGCGCCGGCAGCGGTGTGCCCAACACCACCTCCAGGACGATGCCAGCGACACCGCTGTTGCCGTAGCCGGTGACGATGTCGTCAATAGTTGGCAGTCCGATCCATGTGGCGTGCGGTTTCCCGCCACGCTCCATATCGCGGTCTGACGCGTACACAGAAAGCATTGCGCCTCCTCAGATCGAAAACTGACTACATTATTTATACAATAAACTTTACAAAAAACAAAACCACCCTTTTGGCGGTTCTCCGGCAAGGCGGAAAGAAGTGGTGTGTTTCTGGAGCAGATTGCTCCGACACTTCTCTCCGCCCTGCACTCGTCAGTTGGTTTTTGCCCTCGTACCGTTGCGACCTGCCCCTTGGCCGACCGACCGCATGAGTGCAGCAGTGGCGCGGGGCACACCCGCCGGAGCGGGAACAGATGAAACATGCGTTGCGCTGACGGCGATGACAGGCGAAGCCTGAGTTACCATCGGCGTCTCGTCGGCACCGCCGGCGCCGTCAGACGGCTCAGCATCGGACGCGCCGTGGCCGTTGACCTGGCGGCCATTGGTCTTCGCGTGGGTCGGTGGCTCGAGCGCCACAGCCGGAATGGTTATTGTGTCACCTACCGGCAGCACACCGGTCACTTCCACGCCTCCGCTTACTTCCACTCTCACGAGGATGGTAGTGGGCGGCGAGGGAGGAGGTGATGTCGCCACCCGCGAGGCGGGGGGACGCGCATCACTACTGCGATGATCGCCATCCGGGCGCGGACGCGCAGCCTTTCTGCGCTGATATGCACGAGCCCATTCGCGGTCGCCCATCTTCATGTAGAGGGTGCGCGCAGCGGCGTAGGTAGTTGCTTCTGCCCAGATGCGCATGCCATTGTGGTGACCGCGCGCGCCGTCGTGCTCATAGTCGCCGAAGACGCCGTCGGTCTCCGGAACGTCAACGACGAACACGAATCTTGTGGCCTTTTGGTAGCGCCCGGGCAGACCCTTCTCCGAAAAGTACACATTGTCATCCTCGAAGTACTTGCGCCCGCCGCCATCCTCATGATCGCCTTCGGGGTGGTAAAACCGAACCACCATGCTTCAGCCTCCTCTGTGGGCGTACTGACTTATTCATTCTTATAGCGCAATCTGGTCATGATTGCAACAAAAAAACACCGCCCAAAATCTGGACGGTGTTTTTTTGCGGCAATCAAAGAACTAGGCAATAGCCGAAATCGTGTAGCCAGCTTCGCCGCTTGGCGTCTTAATGCTAACGCTATCCCCTACTTTCTTGCCCATAAGGGCGCGGCCAATTGGCGATTCATCGCTGATACGGCCCTCAAGCGGATCGGCTTCTACAGAACCAACAATAGTGTAGGTTACTTTTTTCTTGTTGTTGGCTTCGAGATCTACTTTAACGCCCAACACAACTTTGCTTGGGGCCTTGTGGTTGGCGTTAATAAGACTGGCGTTCTGCAGGATCTCTTCGATCTCGGCAATACGGCTTTCCACCTGGCCCTGCTCGTCGCGGGCGGCTGAGTATTCGGCGTTTTCGCTCAGGTCGCCGTAGTCGCGGGCATCGGCAATTTTCTGCGCGATTTCGCTGCGGCGAGCCTTAAGCTCGCTCAATTCATTTTCTAAATCTAATTTTCCAGCTGAGGTCAGCTGATATGCCTTTTTCATACTGGTACTCCTACGTTATGTTAGGGCTAATAAACTTATATAAGGTGTAAACCGAGTGCTGGCGACATGTCTGGCCACACCATCGCAGAGCAGCGTTCTCGATTTGACTCGGACAGTATAACAACCACCTGTATTACGTGCAACAAATTACGCACAGGTTACACATGTTAACGCTACGACGCTAATTTTGCAAGTAGCTCGCTTTGTGTAAGCAACTCAAGCGTATCACTGCCACGGGCTTTAAGCTCGAACTTTTTGCTTGTAACGAGCTTATCGCTCACCACCACGCGGTATGGCACGCCAATCAGGTCGGCATCGGCAAATTTTTCGCCCGGACGAGCATCGCGGTCATCGTAAAGTACGTCTATATGCCTTTCGAGAAGCGTTTCGTAGAGCTTGTCTGCGACTTCTGTAGTCTCCTTACTAACACCAAGCCGCGCCAGATAAACAGAAGCAGGCGCCACCGCTTTAGGCCAAATAATCCCGCGATCGTCGTGATGAGCTTCCACAATCGCCGCGAGCGTACGGCCAATACCAATGCCGTAACAACCCATATAATATTTTTGCCTTGTCCCTTTTTCATCAGTATATTCGGCGTCGTGCATTAGGTTTGTGTAGTGATAACCAAGCTGGAAAATATTACCAACTTCGATGCCGCGCTTTTCTACCAGCTTGCCGCCATCCGGGCTGAGCATACCGGGGGCAGCCATGGCAATATCAGCCTCAAGGTCAGGCTGCCAGTCGCGGTCGATGTTGATGTTCGTCAAATCGAGATGCTTTTGGTTCGCGCCGCCATACATATTCTTGACGGTACGCAGGCTTTTGTCAGCGACAATTATTACAGGGAAACCGGTCTCCTTGCCCTTCTTTGTAAAGTTGACTGGGCAGATGAAACCAGGCTCGCTAGCGAGGTCGTCGCGGATCTCCTCTTCAGTGGCAGACCGCAGATCCCAGGCGCCTGCTTTTTGCATGAGCTTAGTTTCGTTGACGTCCAGGTCGCCACGGATAACCGCAAGCACGTAACGCTTGGTGGCTTCGTCAAAATACAGCACGTCTTTCATCTGTTGCCACAATGGCAGGCCGTGCAGCTTTACGCCATCTTCCATGGTTGGACCGCGCTCGGCTTTGCGTTCTTCCATTTTTTCTTCGCGGTCATCCAAGTTTTTGTCATCAATTTTGAATGTCGCAACGTCTTCGTGGGCGGCATATCCGCTTTTCTCGTCAATAAAGTAGCGGCTCTCGCCGTTCTCGCCTTCAGATACAAATTCGTGGCAATACTCACCGCCAATGTAGCCGTTGTCAGCGGCGACTACATCAACCTTCATACCCAGCTCTTCAAAGATAGCCACGTAGGCCTTCCACATCGCCTCGTAAATCTTTTTGAACTGTTCCTCGGTACTGAAGCTGTAGGCATCCTTCATGACGAATTCGCGGACACGCAGCAGACCGCCGCGGGCGCGCATTTCATCTCGGAATTTCATGCTGAACTGATAGATGTTGAACGGCAAATCCTTGTAACTGATGTTAAACTTGCGGACTAAGTCCACCGCCATTTCTTCGGCCGTGCCGCCCAGCGCAAAATCTGCGCCCCGGCGGTCAGTGATTTTCATCAGTTCAAAACCAGTCGTCGTGGTGCGGTTTGTTTCTTGCCACAGTTCGAGCGGGTGCAGAACGGGCATTACTACCTCTTGTGCACCGGCCGCGTTCATGTGCTTGCGCACAATTGCTTCAATTTTATCGTGGACTTTAATGCCCAGCGGCAACAAATAGTAGCGGCCCGCAGTCGATTCGCGGATAAAGCCGGCTTGGGTTAACAAACGGTGGGAGTCAATTTTGTAATCAACACCCTCATTTTTACTTGGTTTCCCAAATAGCGTAGAGATTCGCATAGTTGTACTCGTTTAAGGTTCAATAAAAAATTGGGTATAAAAGTTACGGCCGTGGGGCCGGAATGCGCGGGCAAACAAACTGTGGGACTATCCGCTTCATAAACTACCCCACATTATAAACAAATAACAACAAGAAGGCTACGGCGTTTTTGAGGCCATGTAATAGTATACCGGGCCACAAGCTATCTGTTTTTTCGCGCAAGTAACATAGCACAAGGCTGAGGGCAAACACATCTATGCCCACACTGAGTTGACCGTGTGCTACCGCGAATAAAACACTGACTGTCAGGGCTGTAATGAGAAATGAAAAACGGCTGCGAATGCCCTTGAATAAAAAACCCCTAAATAACACCTCTTCCGCAAAAGGCACTACACACACCAGCATAAGGAAAACTAAGACCATCTCTCCGTTGGTCGGATTTACAAACCCAATCTCTTGATTGGTATCGGGCACTTCCATAAAGGAGGAAACGAGCGCCCGCACAATGATAGACAATGCAAAATAGGCAAAAAATCCGCCCGCGACCAACAGCAAATGATCCGACTTCCAATTACGTAAGCCGAGTTCGCTAAACCGCACCCCGTACAGTCTTGCTACGCCATAAATTGCGAGTAGTACAAGAAGCTCAAACAAACCATACATTACAAAGCTTTGCACGTTTTTACTAAAGGGAATAAGCGGCAAGAGATACGGCGTAATATCAACGAGCAACCACTGAGGAACTTTATATGCCAGGTAACTTTGAATAACAGCCTCAATAGGTCCCCAGCCGCCGCGACGGACGAGGTCTGTAATCTTCGCCCTAGAAGAAGCGACGGACATCGACAAAAGTAATTACCAGCACCAAGATCATTAGCACAACAAAGCCGGTCGCTTGAATAGCCTCTTCCCGTTCCTTGGTGAGTGGCTTTTTAAGCGCACGAAACAGGAGGGTTACAAATAAACGACCGCCGTCGAGCGCAGGAATCGGCAAGACGTTCATGACTGCCAAGGTGAGCGAAATAATACCTATCAAGAACAACACAGGAGTAAGACCAAGGCTACTACTCTGTTGCATGATATTGACGATACCGATTGGCCCGGCAACGTTTTCGCCCGCTTTTTGGAACTTGCCCGTAAACAAATCGGCAAGAGTCGTGCCTAGGCCTTTAAATGTTTCGTAGGTAAATTGCACAGTCAGACCGGCACCTACAATGGGCGCGGACCACGTAGCCCGCTGCGTCGATTGTTCAGAGGGCCCAATGCCTACGTATCCCTTGCCGCCCGAATTATCTTTGTTGAGAGTAACATACACTGTGTTTATCTGGCCGTTACGCTTGTATGCCAGCGGCACGGTTTGTCCGGCGGCGCCTGCGGTCTGCTCGGCAAACCGCTTAGCACTAGGAATTGGGTCGCCATTAAATGCCAGCAGTTGGTCGCCAACTACAATACCGGCTTTGGCCGCTGGCGAGTCTTTAGTGATTTCACCAGCGCGGACAACACCCGCACTCGTGTACGTGTCGTTTGACACGGCGAATTGGTTTGGGAGGATTTTTGGCATGCCCACAAGGGACAGAATGGTAAAGATAAATACGGCAATCAGCCAGTTCACCACCACGCCCGCAAGCAGAATTTTTGTCTTAGCCAGCAAGCTTGCACCGCCGTACGTGCCTTTACCTGTAGCAGCGTCATGCTCACCTTTCAGCTTTACAAAACCGCCTAGCGGCAACCAGTTGATACTATAGAGCGTACCCTTTACTTTTTTACCCCAGGCGCGCGGTGGGAACCCGACACCAAACTCTTCTACTTCTACCCCATTTCGCCGGGCAGCGATAGCATGGCCGTATTCGTGCGCCACAATTAAGCCCAGCAACATGAGTATGCCCAGTATAAATATTGCAATGTCCATCTAGTTAATTTCCCCCAAACCGGCGTTGGCGCTTAGCGTATTCATTAATTATTGTATCAATATCTGCGGGTGTGATGTCAGGCCAATTTTTGTCCATGAATAAAAATTCGCTATATGCAGCCCGCCATAACATAAAATTACTGAGGCGCTGTTCGCCGCTAGTACGCACCAACAAATCTATATCTGGAATATCTGGGGCGTATAACCGCTCACGGATTGTCTGAGGCGTAATTTCTACCCCTTCATTCGCGCATTGCTGCGCGGCTTGGGCAATTTCTACCTGGCCACCGTAGTTAAAACAAAAAGCTACAGTGGATCGTTTGAAATGCTTCGTCTTTTCTTCGGCCTCTTCAATCGCCTCTCGCACTTTATCAGAAAGGCCTTCACGCGTGCCCAGTACCCGTACACGGGCCTGGTGGTTGGCAATTATTTTGAGGTCATCTTTTAGTACCTGAACAGCCAGGTTCATAAGCCTCCCAACTTCGTCTTGCGACCGTTTCCAATTTTCGGTCGAAAAGACGTAGAAGGTAATGAACTTCACCCCTCTGTCGACAAGCACGGGCAAAATCTCTTTTAATACATTGTGGCCGGCTAAATGGCCTTCGTATGTGGGCAGCCCATGCCCTTTTGCCCAGCGCCGGTTGCCATCAACAATAAACCCAATGTGTGTCGGTATGACTGGCTGCTCGGTGTCCATACTGAGGCAATCTCTTATACCGTCATTATTTCGTGTTCTTTTGCTTTGCTGGCTGTGTCGAGCTTAGCCTGCATGTCGCGCATGGTGTCGTCTAGGCCTTTTTCTATGCGCTTTACGTCGTCTTCGCTGAGCGTCTTGGCTTCTTTTTTAGCTTTGGCGTCGCGGAGCGCGTCATGGCGGACGTTGCGCAAAGCAACGCGGGCATCCTCTATCTTGGCATTGAGTTGCTTAACGATCTCCTGGCGGCGTTCAGTAGTGAGCGGCGGAATAGTTACACGCACCACGCGGCCGTCGTCACTTGGGTTGAGGCCGAGCGTCTGATTGTCACGTATAGCAGCTACCACAGCTTGCAGGTTAGTTGGATCAAAGGGGTTAATAAGAAGTTGTTGTGGTTCAGGTACGGTAATAGTGGCGACCTGAATGAGCGGCATTTTGCTACCGTATGCCTCAACCATAACGCCGTCAAGCATACCAGGGTTGGCGCGGCCAGTACGCAATTTTTTGATTTCATCTTCAAAGTGTTGCAGCGCCTGCTGCATGCGGGTTTCATAAGGCTTTGTGTCGAACATTCATAACTCCTTGCGTACCATAATAACAGATTACCCCTTGGGTGAAATATTGCATAATTTAAAGAAATATGGTATTATTTTGTTTATCCGACACTCTGTTACTGGAGCGTGGCACATGAACAGTACCAACCCCAAGCGTCGCGGAACCGCGCGCATGATCCTGGCGTTCATCCCCCTGGTGTGCGCCCTGCCGGCCGTTATCGCCGCCTTCCGGAACGACCCCGTACAAACGATGACGATCACCGGCGCGGTGGTCAGCGTTCTCATCAGCATCTTCGCAGTATGCATGCCCTTTATGGGATACACCCGCCGCAGCTTCATCGCTGGGCTGGTGGCCTGTACGAGCATGAGCAGCGCGTTCAGCACCTACGTGTGGTGGCCGCAATCGGACACCGCCCTCTACGTCGCTATCGCGCTGGCCCTAATCGGTTCCACCGCGTTGGTGACCTTCATACCGCTTGTCTGGTCCGATTCGGACCCGGAGGCGTCGCAGAAGGCATCCGCACCCCGCGAGGTCACCGGCCCCCGTCCACCCCAGTGGGTGGTGCTGGGTATCCGGGTGTTCAATGACAACGTACGGCCGAACTCGACCGCCAACACGGTCGGCGAACTGCCGCTGTTCAGTGGCCGGTTCCTGGCAAGGCCGAACGTAGAATTGAACCAGCGGTTCGGCAGCCTGTGGGCCCTCGTGACCTGCGACACGCTGCTGACCGATGAAGACACCGGCCTCTACCTCTACAACGAGCCCGGCCACTACTGTCTGTTGGTCGCGAGCGACGTGAAGGAGGAGCTTGCGAAGTTCGACCCGAACACGCCGCTCGACCTGGGCAACTCGGCGATCACGGCTCGGGTCTACCTCCGCAACCGAGAGGCGCCCGCCACAAAGTAACACCGTCGGAAGCCCCGGCCGCACACTCATTTCTGTGCAGCGCCGGGGCAACGACTCGTATTATCTATATAAAAAGACTCGCTCAGGCGGGTCTTTTTATATACAAGTTTCACGGGTGGCGCGACGACACTACTGCCACGCCACCCAGGTCTTTCCACTACCCCACATCGATGGGACGATGATAGTCCCCGCCAAGCTTACGCTCCCACAGCCGTATGTAAGCGGCTACCTTGGTCATCAAAAACCGAAGCTCTCGGCGCCCCTTATACGAGGGAAGGCGCACGCCCATTAGTACGCCGCTCTCCCACAAAGCTTCAACCTGGGCAATATCCGCGCCAACGAGTAAGTCTGCGAGCTCTTCCCCGCTCACCAGGTCGACCTTGCCGTTCATGCGTGTCGCAACCCAACTGGCGGCGGCCGCTTCGTCGTTGATGTTAGAATTAGCCGCAACATAGGCAACGAGGCAGTCTAGTGCGGGGCACTGGCCAGGCAACCGATCCTGATGTCCTCCGCACAGGAAGCCGCTGACCACCCAACTGCGTACGGTGCCGCGTGGGACGTCAAATAGCTCCGCAATCTGGTCAAAGCTCCACCTAAAATACCTATCCACGTCACTGGCCAACATAAGAACATTGCCGCCCATGGTGCGAATGTGAGGAACTTGCTTGGACTGCACAATGTCGCGCACTCTGCCATAGTCCATGTTACGCTTGACGTCTATATCACTCACCGACAGCACTTCCTCGGATTGGCTCAGGCGCCGCGTCATCCAAGCTTCCGGATCGACGAACGACGGGAGCAGACGCCCTTCCTCGCCCAGCAAATCCAGGACACTCGTGCGCAGGATTTTCGTATCCCGGCCACCATCGTTCGGTTTGACGGCCAAATGGCCGGCGTTTATCATCCTGTCTAACAGGCCACGCCCTATGCAGAGCACCCTTGCAGCCTGCGCTGGGCTCAACCAGTCGACCCCCGCCCGTTCTGCAACGCACTCTGCCAAGGATTCGGCCGTCACGAGAATTTTACTGCGCGTCAACCTAATATACGCGAGCTTCCCGGCCTTCAAGAGACGACCCAGCGGTGTGGAAGTAATACCGAGCACATCTGCGGCGTCAGTAAAGGTCACCAGCAAGTTCGGATTATCTAACAGTTCGACGATGGTCGGGATCGGATGTTCGCCAAATCCAAAGGCGTGTTCGCGCAGAAATGCGTCTAACGTGGTATCCCAATAAAAATGACTGAGGGGGCCAAACGCGAGCCCGTTAATCCTTCGCCTGACGTCAGAGTCGAACATCCCAGCGTTACGCCACTTAATCAACGAGTTCCTACTAGCACGGAACGGCACACGAAGTTCGCTCTCGGCAATCAGCCGGTTTCCCTCACTCACTCCATCTCCTTGAGGTGCAGGTTAAACCATACACCAAGCTTGCACAAAAAAATCTCCTTATGCAAGGAGACTTTTTTGTTTTCGGCGCTGGACTATTCTGTTACGCCAAGTTCAAAGCGCACCATACGGCGCACTACAATGTTTTCGCCAAGCTTGGCAACAGAGCCTTTAATTAAGGTGCCGACCGTTTCGTCTGGATTCTTAATGAAGGGTTGGTCGAGCAAACACTGTTCAGCAAAATATTTGCTCAGCATGCCTTCTACGATCTTGCCAGCAATGTTTTCTGGCTTGCCCTCTGCTTTTACTTTCTCGGTAAATTCGGCGGCTTTGGCTTCGCGTACGTCCGCAGGAATGTCTTCGGAGCTAACGTAAACAGGGTTACTGGCAGCAACATGCATAGCAATGTCGTGCACAAGGTTTTTAAAGTCGTCAGTGCGGGCTACAAAGTCGGTTTCGCAGTTAACCTCTACCATGGCGCCAATACGCGCACCGTGCACGTAGGCTTCTACCAAACCCTGGCTAGCTTCGCGCTCACCGCGCTTTTCAGCTTTGGTGAGGCCTTTTTTGCGCATTTCGGCGAGGGCTTTGTCGAAGTCCCCTTCGGCTTCCTCTAGGGCACGCTTGGCGTCGGTCAAGCCAACACCGGTGAGCTCTTTGAGTTTTTTAACTTCGTCGAGTGATACTGCCATTTACTCCCCCTTTTTGTCGCCTGCGCCCTTACGGCTGGCAACGCCCTCGGCAACAGCTTGTTTTACGTAGTCAGTAATAAGTTGCAGGCTCTTAATTGCGTCGTCGTTTGCCGGGATAACATAGTCAGCCATGGCCGGGTCAGCGTTAGTGTCAACAATGGCAACAACGGGAACTTTCAGGCGGCGAGCTTCTTTAACGGCGTTTTCGTCGGCAACAACATCTGTTACAAACACAACGCCAGGCTGGCCGTTTAGGTCTTTAATGCCACCGTATTTCTGATTGAGCAGGTCAATTTCTTCTTGGAAGCGTTGGATCTCAAGCTTGTTATAGCGGCCGGCAAGCTCGCCAGATAGCATGCGGCTTTCCAGGCTCTTGAGGTGCTTAATGCGGGCGCTTGTAGTAGCCACGTTGGTGAGCATGCCGCCCATCCAGCGTTCGGTGACAAACGGCATTTTTACTTCTTCGGCAGCAGCACGGACAATATCTTTTGCCTGACGCTTAGTACCAACAAACAGTACTTGCTTGCCAGAAGCGACCGACTTGGTAATAAACGGAAGCGCGGCCTCAAGGCCTTCAACCGTTTTTGTCAGGTCGATAATGTGGCTGCCAGCGCGCTTGCTGTGAATGTACTGGCCCATTTTAGGGTGCCAGCGGCTTGTTTTGTGCCCAAAGTGGGCGCCTGCCTGCAGCAGGTCTTTAATATCTACGGCGACTGCCATAAATCCTTCTCCTTCCTCTGTGCTTACCCGTAGTCGGGAGGATTATCCGCGCATCAGAGTGTGTCGTTAAATTTGAATACCCGTTTAGTGTATCTGATTCGCCTCTGTTTGTCTAGAGGTGGTTGCTAAAATAATAAAATTCTTGTAAAATATATTAGCCCTATCGTCAACACGCATAAGGAGCGTGGGCATTGAGTACAGGAACCGTTGGCCGGATTGTGCGGCGGGAAATCGCCCGCATGCTGGCCGCAAACGAGACCAACCGGCACGAGCCGGAGTCGGCGCCGGGCGAGCTCGACGCGCTCATTTCGGAGCGCACCGCGCTGTTGACAGCCATGCTGTCGCCCAGGGATGCAGACGCGGCCCGCGACGATCTGCTCGACCTCACAGCCATTGAGATCGAGATCATCGCGGCCACGGTCACGCTGTGGCCCGACCCGCTACTAAGTTTCGACGAGCGGATCGAAAAGATCCTGAAGCGGCTCTCGCGTTTCCACACCGACCTCGCCGGCACACCGCTGACGGCGCAGGAGAAAGAACGCATCCACAAAGATCTGCGCGTCGCCCTTGAACTGAATCAGCTCGGGGAAGCCGCGCTCAAGATCTGCGAGCTGGCTGTTGACAAGGCCTTCGATCTCGAAGGCCACGAGGCGACCAGCGAACAGCGCCGAGAGGCGTCGCAGGTGCTCCTGCACCTGGCGGTGAGGTTCCAGGCGGCGGCCGTTGCCGAAAGGCGCGCACAAACGGCGCTGAGCATGCGAACCCTGCTGGTCGACTGGCTAGTCGAGCAAGGCATCGTCGAGCTGGGGCTCTCGTGGATCGAGGGCGCCCTGGAGTCGCTGTTTGAGCCCCTGCTCAACGGCGAATTCATTCGCCCCCAGACCCCTATGACCGAGGGCGAAGGGGGCTAAGGCCCGCATGAAAGAGGCCGCAGGAAGGGCCATCCCTTCCCTGCCGCGCCCTTTCCTGCGGGCCTCTTTCAATATCTGCACAAAAAACGAGCCCGGGTATGCAGCGCCATTGCACTGCACCCCGGGCATTTCCGTCTCGGCCGTCAATAAGTGGCGGGATTCCTGCGAGGACGCCAGCCGGCAGCCAGCCGTTTGCGCCGTTTGATAGCGGCGGCGCGTTGCTGGAGTGTCTGCAGGGGCGGCACCCGCTTCCTGCTGATTGTCACCTCAAGCCGCCTATCGACCACCCGCGAGTATCGCTGGAGGGTCGAAAGACGAGCCTCACCCATTTCCCGCTCCAACTTCCGCACCGCCCGCGGTACTTTGTACCACGCCATGGCCCAGTGCCACAGCCCATGGTACCAACGCACACGGCGTCTCCAGGGCCGCAGCCCCATTTTGTCGTACACCTGCCAGACCGAGAAACCCCCCACAATGCGCATGCCCACCAATTGGGATGCCAACATACGGCGAATCTCATCATCGGACGGCGGAGGTGGCAGCATGACAGGCCGCTGACGAGGCTTTAGCCGATTCGGCATAAAGCATCACCTTCTCTCTCAGTCGAGTTAAAAAAACTATACTATCTATTAATAACTTTGAAAAGGAACGCAACGCCCTCCCTCGCCGCCCCTTGAAAAATACTTATGCTTATGCTATAAATTAAACAAACCCCACAAAACAAATATGGAACTCATTACTACCGCCACGACCGAACAACAACTAGCGCACACCGAACGCGCTCTCGCCCATCACCTAGGCGGCCATGCACAACCCGGCGACGGGCTCCAAGCGCTCACCGCTTTTAAGCGGCCGTCGCCTGCTAATCATATCCGCCAGCGTCGTATTGGTCTTATGACTCGCCTAAACAGCCACTACCGGCACTCCAACCATCTTAGTCGTCATAGCGCCTAGTTGTTTCTGGTATACTAATCAGTAATGAAACTTATTCGCTCGTTTGGGTTTGCGATTGCCGCCACGCTATTAATTTGGGGCGGTATTTTTTGGTGGGGCGGCTGGGGCGCTCTGTTTACCGTTATCGTTCTGACTGCCCTGGAAACAACCTTTAGCGCCGACAACGCCGTCATCAATAGTAAAGTGCTCATGACCATGTCTCACTTCTGGCGCATACTCTTCTTGACCGTGGGCATTTTTATTGCCGTGTTTGTGGTGCGATTTATCTTGCCCATACTTATTGTTATGTTGACTGCTCACCTTGGATTCAATGAGGTCCTCCAGCTTGCCCTTAACGACAGTCAAACATATGCTCACTATCTTGAGACGGCCGAACCGTCGATTAGCGCGTTCGGTGGCGCGTTCCTACTGCTTATTGCCCTGAGCTACTTTATTGACTACCAAAAGAAGACTCACTGGTTTGATTGGCTGGAAAGCCACCTTGGCCAACTGGGGCGTTACGATAACGTCACTACCTTTATTATGTTGCTCGGTTCCCTACTGCTGTATTTTACGGTCAGTCCGCACGATCAGCACGCGGTGCTGCTTGCTTCAAGCTGTGCCATTACCCTGCATATTGCCCTGGACCTTATGGATGCGGTGTTCGAGAAGCACTACTCGCCCACCAGCGGCCGTGCCCTTAAAACAGGTTTAGCCGGTTTTACTGCGTTTGCGTACCTTGAGGTGTTAGACGCGTCGTTCTCGCTCGACGGCGTTATTGGCGCTTTTGCCCTAACCGGCGATGTCATCCTTATTATGGCCGGTCTCGGCGCTGGGGCCGTATGGGTCCGGTCGCTCACGGTATACCTGGTCAAAGAAAAAACACTCAGTAAATACATCTACCTTGAGCACGGTGCTCACTGGGCTATTGCCTTCTTAGGCACAATTATGTGGCTGAAGCTATATGACGTTCACCCGCCTGAATTCTTGGTAGGCATTGGCGGATTGGTGGTGATAACGCTAGCGCTGATTGCTAGTCGGCGACCGCGGGCAATGAAAGTTCAGAAGCAGCTGGATTAGTTTGCATACTCGCTAATAGTATAGTATTGTAACTTTCTGATATGAAGTTTTTTGGTGAACGCTCCGAAGAAAGTTCGCGAGTACGCATAGAAGATACCCCACTTGAAGCGTACCGTTACGCCAACTGGGATCCATATACCCTCCTCCAAGACGATCTCCGCCATGTCACCCTTGAAGCAAATGCCGAAGGGTATCACCTGTGGATATCGAGCGAACGACAGCAAATGACGGCCGCGGTAACGTGGTTGGCTTCAACGCGTCAAGCCATGGCTCACACCTTGGTTGGAAGTAATGAGGACAAAGGCCGCCTCCCAAGCGACGTAGCAAACATGGCGCTTGTTAATTACACGAGTGCACAAGACTGGCTTGAGTACCGCGAAGCCGTAATGGCCAACGAGAACTTTCTACTAGAAGGTCAGACCTTTGCTTTTGACATTCAATGGCCGGAGCCGGGCGTTAACCCCGTCTCTACCGAGCTCTTTACTAGCACAAAAACTCTTGCTGAGCATCTACTTATTATGTCACTGCCCACTATGCAGCAGGCAACCGATGGGTCGGTTTTCTTTCCCGCTGAATATAGCCGTTATAAAGAACGGTTGGTTCGTGAGCAAGCCGATATTGAGCGCCGCCTGCGACAGATTGATCTGCTATGGAATAACCGGCTCAACCCAAATATTGAGCCTGGCAGGGAGGCATACCGGGATCTAACTCGCATTATTGAAGATCTTATTGCGCTCGGCGTCCACACCGCCATGCCCGTGACCGGAGATTCGTTCTTCCGCCTTAAGCCCCGGCTAAAGCCTGCTCATAATGCACATAACGCGTTTGATCCAACGTCTACAGCTATGCGACCACCGGCACAGCCATTACAAATAACTACTGCGCCTGCCTTTAATGCCGCTGCCTTGCGGCCGGCACCCCCCACTCCAGACTTACCTACACCAGCAGAGCCGACCACTGCGGAACCCTTTAATCCAGCAGCGTTACGGGGGCGCAAAATCACCCCACCGCCCGCGGCCGCGGCCCAGCCCCAGGGTGAAGGGTTTAATGCGAGCGACCTACGCAGACGCAGACAGGAGAGAACCGAAGATCCCGTTGCCGCCTGGCCTGAAGTCGAGCCTTTTGATCCGCGCCGCCACTTGCGAAGACGTCGATTGGGTGCCGCAGCAATTACTGAGACAGCCAGTGGCTTTGACCCTCGAGCCCACCGTGGACCTCAAGCTATTGAAGAGTCAGCCCCTGCCGACCGTAACGCCGAACCATTCGATCCGCGCCGCCACCGCCCATCGCAATAAAAATACAGCTCGCATTGAGCTGTATTTTAATTGATAAATTCTTCGCGTGGGGACGCCGGCATACCGCCAGCGTCCCCTCGACGTGTTGAAGTGAGTCGTTGATCGTGCGAGATCAGCCGACGCCGTACGGCGCCACCGCGCTCAGGAACCCGGCGTTGGGCCGGCCCTGGAACTCGGAGCGGTGCGCGACGTGCTGCTCCACGAACTCCTCCTCCCAGGTGCCGTCCGGCTTGCGCCAGTCGAACTTGACGATGATGGTGTCCGTGCCGGCGAAGCGGCCGTCGTTGAGTTTGGTGACGCGCTTCTGGTCGGGGCGGCCCTCCGGCCACGAGCTGACGAACGGTCGGTCGATCTGGTCGAAGGTCAGGGCCTGGACGAAGTCCGGCGAGTCGCCCTGCTTGTGGATGTTGACGAATGTCACCAGGCCGGCGACGTCCGGGGGCAGGAGCGAGTAGTCGAAGACCATGGTCTCGTCCTCCTCGTCCTTGCTCTCCGAACCGTCGATGCTGTCGCCCTGGTACTCCACGGCGCCCGAGGCGTCGCGGACCTTCATGCGGCGGTCCCTCGGGTTGTAGTGCACGATGCGGTCGCGGCTCGCGACGTAGAAACCCGACTCGGTCGGGTTGTCGACGTCGTTGTCGACCGTGAGCAGCAGGGTGACGAGGTCGAGATCGACCTTCACGCCCTGGATCTTCAGTTCGTCCCAGCCGCCGCCGACGATGCGGCGGGGCTGCTTGTCGATGTCACCGAGCGGCAGACGGACGCCCTTCTGAACGGGGGTGCCCATCTTGGCCAGCTCGTGGTCGGACAGAACAAGGCGCGAGGCCATGTCCATCACTCCTTCGCGTCGTCCCATTTTTGGGATTGTCGGCAACTCTAGTGTTGCCGAGCTGGGCAAATTATACATACTTTTAAAAACTTTAGCAACGTTTGAAAATTATATTCCAAAATTAGCAAATTCATTATATACTCTCTGGCAGCCACAAGGAGTGGTGCACCGTTGTTATGTCTAGCAACAAAACGGTGCTGAATGGAAGGAAATCCCTAATGGGAACCTCGCGCGCACGAATCGCCTTGGGCGACATCACCAAGGAGGTCGGCGACGATCAGGCCATGTTGCGGCGCGTCCGCGTCGCGCTGGGCGAGATCGACAAGACCAACGAGGCGGTCGGCTTCGACATCAGCGACGGCAGGCTCGCCGGCGGCGTGATGCTCGACTCCAGCGTCTCAATGCGGCCGTGGTACCAGGACGGCACCGTCCAGGTCACCACGGAGCGCATCGCGGGCTACTTCGCCCCGATCGACAAGACCTACACGCTGGAGTGCGGCTACTTCGACACCGAGGCGCGACAGGTCGAGGACCTGTCGCTGAGGAACCGGGCCTACGTGGGCTTCGTGAACCGCACCGTGCCGCGTCTGGGCAGTACCAACCTCTACGCCGCCATCCTGGTGGGCGTGGAGATGGCCGCCCAGGCGCTCAACGACAAGCGGATCCTGGACTACATCAAGCCGAAGAAGACCTGGACCGGCCGCAGCACCGGCGAGTGGGACATCCCCACACACCAGCTCCGACCGCTGGCCGGCGCCACGGTCTACGAACTGGTCATCGTGACCGACGGTGCGCCCACCGCGGGCATCACCGACCCCATCAAGATCATGGAGCTGCTGATCCGCCTGAGCTACGTGGGCATCTTCGTGAAGTTCGTCTACGTCGGCAACGACTCCGCTGGGAAGAAATTCCTTCAGGACCTGGACGACATGGACACGGCCCGTCACCCGAAGGACCCCCGTCCGGAGGACGTCGACCCGACAACCTACCGTGGCCGGCTGCCGCTCCGCTACATCGACAACGTCGACAAGGTGGAGATCGGCGACCCGCGGAACGCCACCGACGAGGCGGTCGCCGCCGCCATGAACAACGAGCTGGGCACCTACCTGCCCAGTGCGGTGCGGCGCGGTCTGCTGACCGGCGTCTGACCGAGGGACCGTCCCTCACCTGAGCTTCTGTAACGCAGAGGCCAGGCCATCCACTCCTGTCACGAGGGCGGCGCCACCTGCAACAGGTGCGCGCCGCCCTCGGGCTGAG
>DATIBT010000061.1:0-8256 GCA_035457345.1 Saccharimonadales bacterium (SeqCode)
TGAAATTGAGCAAGAATTCCTTAAAGGCATTACCACGCTGCGCGATGTCATTGCGCCAAGTTCGCTTGAGATTCAGGCTAGCTACTTTAGGCTTGGCACCAAATATGCCCGTACGCTGTATATTTATGGTTATCCGCGCCAAATTTATACTGGCTGGCTGAGTCCGATTATAAACATCGACGAGGTTATCGATGTCAGCATGTTTGTCTACCCCGTTGAAAGTCAAGTAGTGCTTAACAACCTGCGCAAGAAGGTGGGCCAGCTTGAAGCCAGCATTAGCATCAACCAGGAGCGGGGACGTGTCCGCGACCCGGGATTGGAAGCCGCCATCCAGGACGCAGAAGAACTGCGTGACCAGCTGCAGGTTGGCGCCGAGCGCTTCTTCCGCTTTGGTCTGTACATTACCGTCTACGCCGACAGCTTAGATGAACTCCAGTTTATTCAGCACAAGATTGAAACTATTTTGGGTCAGCAACTTGTCTTCAGTAAAGTCGCCAGCAGCCAGATGGAGCAGGGCCTCAACAGTACCATTCCTCAGATGGCTGACCAGCTGCAGATCCGCCACAACATGAACACCGGCGCGCTTTCAACCAGCTTCCCATTCACCAGCGCCGACCTGACCCAGGAAAAGGGCGTACTGTATGGCATAAACATGCACAACAACGGCCTGGTTATCTTTGACCGGTTTAGCCTTGAGAACGCCAACATGGTGGTCTTCGCTAAATCTGGTGCAGGTAAGTCGTTTACCGTGAAGCTTGAAGCCTTGCGCGCTATGATGATGGGCACCGAGATTATTATTATCGACCCAGAAAACGAATATCAGCGCCTGGCCGAAGCAGTGGGCGGCGCATATATTCACCTTAGCCTTAACTCGCCAACGCGCATTAATCCATTCGACCTGCCCCGTGTTATTGAAAATGACGAAGCCCAGGACGCCTTGCGCGCCAACCTCATTACCTTGCACGGCCTGCTGCGCCTCATGATGGGCGGCGCCCAAATGATGGCCAGTGGCGTAAACATGCCCGCACTTAATCCGGTAGAGGAGTCTGATCTCGACCAGGCACTCATTGACACCTACGCACGCGCCGGTATTACCAGTGACCCGCTCACCCACAACAGCCCGCCACCAACCATTGGGGACCTGTACGAAACGTTGCTACACATGGGTGGTAGTGGCCCCCAACTTGCCCAGCGCCTGCGCAAATACACCACCGGTACTTTTGCCGGCATCTTCAGTCAACAAAGCAATGTAGATATTAACAACCAGATGGTCGTATTCAGCATACGCGACCTAGAAGATGAGCTCCGCCCCGTGGCCATGTACATTGTCCTAAGCTACATCTGGAACAAAACCCGCAGCGACCAACGCAAGCGCCTGCTCATTGTAGACGAGGCCTGGCAGCTCATGAAATACGACGACTCCGCCAACTTTTTGTTTAGTCTCGCAAAACGCGCCCGCAAATATTACCTTGGTCTCACTACTATCAGCCAAGATGTGGAAGACTTTATGGGCAGCAAAATGGGCCGGGCTATTGTCGCAAACGCGTCAATGCAGCTACTATTAAAGCAATCGACATCGGCGGTGGACGTGTTAGCAGAAGTCTTTAAATTGACCGAGGAAGAAAAGAAACGTCTGGCCCAATTCCCAGTTGGCCAGGGTCTGTTCTTTGCCGGTCCGAACCACGTGCACATTCAGGTCATTGCCAGTCCAACCGAAACATCGCTCATTACTACGAATCCACAACAGTTACAGCAACTGCAGGCCATTTTCCAACAAGCGCCGCAACAGCAAGCTGAACCGCCCGTGCCGGGCTATGCAAACCCGTAAAACTAAATTAAATAGAGGCCACTATGCCAGACCCTCGAGACCCCAGGAACCTAAGGCAAGCAGAGAACAGCCCTGATTCGGGATTTGTTGGCGGCGGTGACACCGGCCGTATTGAACATGCTGGCGAGTACACCGGCAAACACCGTGCGCCTGATAATTTAGGCGAGCTGACCCCCATGCCAATGGAGCAGCACGAACCGGAACGCGAGCGTAAAGATAGAGACCTTAAACACGACTACGACAGAGCCAAAGAGGCCAAAGAGAGACTCGAAAAACTACGCGAGGGCAAAGCTGATACGCCCAGTGGACACTCTCCTGCGAATGCCAGTGGCCAAGGAACATCACCCGGCACAGGTGCTGCAGGCGAAGGCGCTGGAGCGGGTGCCGGTGAAGGTGCGGCCGGAGGGGCCGGCACAGGTGCCGGGGCCGGTACTGGTGGAGCCAGCGCAGGCGCAGCTGGCGCTGGCGCTGGCGCCACAGAAGCGGGTGGTGCTAGTGCAGCCGGGGGAGCTGGAACCGGAGCAGGCGGTGCTGGAGCAGGTGCAGCTGGAACGGGTGCTGGGGCTGGCACAGGGGCCGGAGCAGGTGGTGGAGCAAGTGCTGGAGGTGCTGCCGCCGGAACAGGTGCAGCCGGTGCTGGAGCAGGCGGCGCAGGTGCAGCCGGTACGGGAGCTGCGGGAGGCGGAGCGGCCGCAGGAGCCGCTGGCGGTGCTGCAGCGGGTGCAGGTGCAGCTGGAGCAGGAGGAGCGGCCGGTGCCGGGGCCGCGGCCGGTGCAGCAACCGGAGGCGCGGTAGCCGCCGGTACAGCTACGGGTGGTACCGTCGCGGTAACTACCGGTGGCGAGACCTTTGGTATTGGTGCTGTCGTAGGTGTCGCTATTATCATCGGCACTGTTGCAACCGCATTTATTTATAAGCACCGCAAAGGATTCGCTGGCTTTGCACTTATTAGCCTTGTTGCCGTATTACTACTGGCTACAGCATTCTTAAACGCCCTTAAACCTATTGCCTCAACAGTGCAAACCGCGCAAAAATTCCTCGGGCCGGCATCGATTTTAGTAAATGAGCGATCAGCCTCTATTTTAGGACGATTCGCAACCGGTGGGGCAGCGTCCGTGGTAGCAGCACACGAGAAAGAACAGGCCGAACTCGCCAAGGCCGGGCCAGACGCCCCGCACGTACTTCCCGCCACCTCTGATGGTGTCGTCACCGAAGGTAAACTCAAAAACCTCTTCGACGCCATGAAGAAAGACGGCTTCGAGGAGCGTATTAAAAGTAGGTACGGGCTGGAGTTTAAAGCCGCGGGTGGCGGTGTTGATATTGTGCAAAACGGCAAGGTGCTCGGCAATGCAAAGACCGCCCCCCAGGCACAAGGCATTTTACAAAGCCACTTCCCAGATATGCAGCGCCTGATCGATGAAGAACTAAATGCCTGGTCTTGGGCGCAGCACACCAAAGTCGCCCGCAACATGAAAACGTATTATGATATTCCCGGCTTGTACGTACCCAATGGCGAAACTGCGGTTGACTCGGCGCAACTTAAAGAGGTTATTTCCTATAAGGTCAAGACGATCGCCAATGTCGCCATGACAAACCTAAAGCGGGCAATCGCTTGCTACACCATTGGCATGCAGTGTAATGAGGAAGACGAGCCAGTTGACCCGCAAGCAGAACCTGAGTTTCAAAGCAATCAAGATGCAGGTATTGAACCCGCAGCCCAGAAAGCACTCGACCAAAACCTCGAAGCACTTGGTCCCGACAACAACTTTGACACCGTCCCCATTAGCGACAGAGCAGAGGCTAATGTCAAAAGCAAGCTGAAAGACAGTGCCCTTGGCATACTCGGATGGCTCGATATTACCGCCTCTATGACCACCCTAGCGCTCCTAGACAAGGCCCAACAACTGCCCGTTATGATGCGACAAAAACAGTCGGGAGCTCTCTGGACATGGAACCTCAGTGCTATCAACCAAATGATTCCGGGGGACATGAGCCCTAAAGCAAGTTCACTCATCTCACGCAATTACCAAAGTATTGAAGACTCGCAGGCCTTTAATTACGTGGCCTACGACGATACATCGCGCGGCCTTGGCATGAAAGAGGAGAATAAAGTGAATAGCGTCTTAAAAGCGCCGTTTAAGTATTCTCTCGATATTGTCCAATCGAGCCCCGTCTTCCGTGCCGGCCTGTCGGCGGCCATGGTACTTTGGCTAGCGGTCCGCGAGTACACGCCGATCGGTATTATTATCGAAATCGCGACCCACTTCCCGCTGGTCAACCTTGCCAACCGGTTCCTGGGTAATGTACTCGATAAGATTGGCATAACTGACTTTATAGAAGAAACGCTGGGTGTTTCGAGCTCACAAACATTACCCGTATGCGATGAAGCAGACAAGAGCTATAATTTCATGAACTGCTTGGCAACCGGCGCAAAGGACACCAACAATAAAGTAATGACTGACCAGTTTGGCGGCATCGAAATTACCGCCCAGCAAAATAACGAGCTGCTTGCAGCCGATGCCCGGCGCCAGCAGGCAAGCTTGGCCTGGCGGCCACTCCAAGAGCGCTTATTCGATAAAGCACTGCCAAACTCTATGATCAACGTCGCCGCCATGCAATCACCGATTCCAATAAAGGCAACGCAAAATGTGGCGTCATTTGTACAGAGTATATTCGGAGCAGTTTGGCAAGCACCACAAAACATTGCCGCTATTGGCGCACGGCCGGCTAAGGCTGCCAGTGCTAACAGCTCTGACATTGACGGCCAAAAACACATTGGCATTCCGCTCGACACCATTCACCAAACGCCAAATGTACCCGCCGAAATGGCCAGGGCAGAAGGCGAGTGCCCTGAGCAACCCAAGGGTCAGGTTAATATCTGCCAATCATATTCGTCTGTCATTGACGTATTAACCGCACGGTATAAATATGACCCAACATATGCAGGAGGCTAGAGCATGAAACGGCGAAAGGGCATTGGCAACATAATCAAATCGGCGGGCATCCTGCTACTAGGTGCGCTGTTTGCTATCCAAAGCGCAACGCCGGTTGCCGCCACGAACTTACTGGACCTTATTAACCGGGGTGTTAACTATTACATACCAGGCGATGTTTGTACGAGCGGCACGGCGCCAGATACTGGTGGCAAAATCGAGCCCAGCGGCGCCCAGCAGAACAACATGAAGACGGTCATTGGCGTGGCTAAGACCATGGGTATTACCCAAAAAGGCGCGCTCATTGCATTCATGACCGTTATGCAGGAATCAGGCTTCAATAACTGGGCAAACGACGGCCACCAGCAGGGCGGCGAAAACATGAAGAATCTATCCACGTCAAACCCGAACTCTGCCGGGCTTCCATCGACTGGCGGCGACCACGACTCGGTTGGTATATTTCAGCAACGCGCCACTGGCTGGAGTACATTTGGCAGCGATATTACCAAAGACACTGTATGGCAGATTATGGGTTCAACCAAGTCAACTACTGCCGTAGCTTATTCAGCACAGGCGTTCTTCGGTACGCCATCAGGAGCGAAATTGCCATCGGGCCTCGCCAAACCCGGAGCATTAAAGCAGGGCTTGCTTAATAAAGTGCCCAACTATAACGACGCCTCTGTTAAACCAGGTGTTGCAGCCCAAACCGTACAGGTTTCTGCGTTCCCAGATGCCTACAACAAGCACGAAGGACGTGCCAAACAGCTGGTTGACCAACTCTGGAATAGCTCGCCACCAGTGCCGCTTGTTATCTCCCTCACTGGCGGTGCGGCGCCTACAGGCTCAGGCAGCAGTACAACCGGCTGCGGTACTGGTGAGAACACACCCGGCAACGGCAGCCTTCAGGCAGTCATGGACAAAATTAAAGAATACGCATGGCCCGACTACTGCAAAGCAAACCATTCACCATGCCCTGGCTACGCAAGTGCAACCACCAAAAAACCCGCATATGCAGCGGCTGTTAAACGCTCTAAATACAAAGGTGACTCATGTTATGGTTCCGGTGTTGACTGTGGTGCATTCGTCACTATTGTTATGCGAGAGAGTGGGGCCGACCCAGACTACAACAAAGGCAACGGTCCAACCGGCACGCAGCTCGCCTATCTGCGCGCCAACTCCGGCCCTGGCAAAAAATATATTAAAGTGCCGAGCAACAAGCTGCAGGGTGGTGACATTGCCATTCGCGATGGCCACACCTTCTTCTACATCGGCAAGGTCGAAGGCATGAATGGTGACACCGCATCTGCATCACAATGTCAGCGCGCACCCATGGCTGGCCCCATGTATGACCGCGACGGCTTTGAATGGTACCGGCTCGTAGCCCCAGCCGGTGGTGCAGCTAACCCAGCAGGAGGAACCCAACAGTGAACATGCAAAAGTTACTAGCCGATAAACGACTTCTATTTATCGTGGTGGGGGGCGTCATTGCATTACTCCTGATCGTAGTACTGATCAGTAATCCACCCAACAAAGTCACACTCGATGTGGCCGTCGTCCCAAGCGACGCCACACTTACTGTTGACGGCAAAGAAGTACGGGCCGGCAAAATCAGCCTAGACAAAGGAAAACACACCTTTAAGGGTACGAGGCAAGATTTTCAGGAAGCAACCAAAGAAATCGACACTGCAACGTGGAACAAAGCTGAAACAGTCTACATAATTCTTGGCGCAAACAGTGATGCAGCTAAGCAGTGGATGCTCGATCACCCAGAAGATCAAATGACCCTCGAACGAAATGCTAGCGGCGAGGTGACCAAAGCCCAAGACCAATTAACCGACAAATACCCGATTTTAAGCTCGCTACCGCGCGAAACCCTAGAATATAAAATTGATTACACAACCGACGCTGACAAAAACGTCACCTTTACTATCACCATTTACACGCCAACCCCAACGCCCGACAACCAAGCCCGGGTGCAAAAAGAGTACGAAATAAACAAGCAAAAAGCGCTGGACTGGATGCGACTTGAACACCTCGACCCGGACAAAGAAAAAATAACATTTACCCAGTTTTAGTTACGCGCGTTCAGTGGCGATGATTTTGTAGCCGTCTAAAAAGTGCTCAATAATCGCGTCTGCATCTGTGGTTGTAATAAGTGTTTGATAGGTTTTAGCCAGCTCCGCAAGTGCTTGGCGCCGGGCGGCGTCGAGTTCGCTGAACACGTCGTCAAGCAAAAGCAGGGGAGTGGCGTCATATTGCTCCGCCAGCAATCTGAGCTCAATTATTTTGAGAGTTAATACCAAACTGCGCATCTCGCCCCGGGACGCGCTAGTGGCGGCAGGAGCTCCGTCTAACAAGAGCGTAAAGTCATCGCGCTGCGGACCAACGCCTGTAAAGCCCCGCTCGACGTCGCGCGGCAACCGATGAGCAAGCAACTTAAGGAGGCCGGCACGGTAGTCCTCGTTCGGTACACTACTCTCGTATATAACAGTGACGGTGTGCGGACGGCGGGCAATCGCCGAATATATGTCGGTTGCCGTGGCCTGCAGCGCAGCAACAAGCTGCCGGCGGCGCATCACTAGCTGTTCGGCATGTTCGGCAAATTTTAAATCCCAAGCAAAGAGCTGGTCTTCGAGCTGAGCGGACGGCAATCGGCGCTTTAGCATGGCATTCCGCTGCGTGAGCACCCGTTCAAACTGATGCTTCACCCAAGAAATTTCCGGATGAAGTTTAATAAGCAGGGTGTCCAGATAGTCACGACGCTTGGCCGGCGATTCGCGCAGCAGCCGTAAATGGTCGGGTTCAAACAATACCACGGGAACGCGATGCTGGTGCGTCAGACGGGCTTTTTTGGCGCCGTCCAGGACGTATTGCTTGTCGGCCGTTTCACCCGCCACACGGTACGTTAGAACGCGTTGTTCCTCGCCAAACCTGCCGTCCAAACGGAACCATTCTTCGCCGCGCTTGAGCATATCGCGATCCTGGGCGCGGAATGAGCTGCCCGTAGAAAGTACATACAGCGCCTCTAGTAAGTTAGTCTTACCGCTTCCGTTTGGGCCTACAACAATATTGACGCCCGTATCAAACTCAACTGCGTAGTCGTTGTACGAGCGGAAATGCTGTAACTGAAGCGAATGATAGGCGGCCACAGGCCTCCTAGCTCTTGAGCGGCATGATGATGTGTTGATAGTCTGGCGAATCGCCCTCGCCCGGCGTGAGTACACAGGCAGCAAGTTTACCGCTAAACCTAAAGCGCACAGGCTTGGCGTCGATACAACTTAATCCCTCAAGCAGATAACGAGAATTAAGAGTTACTTGACCGTCGGCAGTTACATCGGCCTCGGCCTCAGATGTGTTTTCTCCAAGTTGCGATGCCACCGAATGAATACTCAATGTACCCCCGGCGCTATCCGCGTTCAGAGTGACACTGCCCCCAGACTCGCGGGCAAACAGGCTGGCAACCTTCGTTATGCGAGCAAACTCATCTTTAGGGAG
>DATIBT010000062.1:0-6118 GCA_035457345.1 Saccharimonadales bacterium (SeqCode)
ATTGGTCTGCGAGCCATTAGGGGAAGGAGTGGGGCGCGCCACTTTGGTGCGCCCCACCGGCTCTAGTGTTTGTGCATTCACATGTAAGGGCCTTCTTCAGAGGGCGGCTAGTGAGGGTGGGCCCCTCATGATGCACCAGATGTGGAGAGCTTCCTCCAGCTCTTCCTGGGTAATCGATCCGCCCGCTGGTGCTCGCCGTCCGGAGCTGTAGTTTATGTAGAACAGCCCTTGTGTCGTGGTGAGTCACCTCGGTGGCTCAGAAGGGAAGGAGGGGGCGCGGTCCCGGAGGCGCCCCCCAGCTCTACCACTATCCAGATGTACCGCGCCGCGTAAAGCAGAGCGCAAAACTTTCAGCGGCCGTTTGCACTAATCCGTGCAGGCGCGCCGCTTTTTCAATGGTAGCGTGTTGGCGCGGATCTGCTTCTAGTAACAGGTAGCCACCCTTTTTTAATTTGCCATCCAGTTGAGTAAGAAGGGTAGTAATGAGTGCTAGGCCGTGATCGTCGGCAAAGAGAGCTATGGCAGGTTCCGCATTAGTCTCGGGTGACCGCTTCCAGTCGTGGGCAACGTACGGTAGGTTGGCTATAATCGCGTCGTATGGACCAGTGGCGTTCTTAAGCAGGTCGGACATAAAAAAGGATCGCACGCGGCCACCAAGGCGGTCATTATTTTTTTTGGCAATCTTCAGGGCGCTGCTGCTTATGTCGGTTGCCTCAACGCTGAGGTCTGGAATTTCAAGGGAGATCGTTATGGCTAGTGCTCCGCTACCGGTGCCAACATCAAGGAGTGCGCCCGTTGGCCTGAGCCCTTTTACAAGTTCAATCAGCGTTTCGCTTTCTGGCCTCGGAATCAAAACGTCGGGGGCAACGTTAAAACGGCGGCCATAAAATTCTTGGAAGCCGCGAATGTAGGCAAGGGGCGCACGCGCCGCACGCGCCGCAATTTTTGGCTGAAGTGCTGTCAGTAATGGTTTTTCAAGCACAAAATCAGTATGCGCTAGCAGCCACGACTTGTCTCTGCCTAGAGCGTCACTTAGTAATACGAGCGCATCAAGCCGAGCTGTCGCAATGCCTGCAACGGCAAACCGCTTCGTGACCGTATCAAGCCAGTCGGCAACAGTAGTCATATAATATAATGTTATGCCGTTTGTTCTGCGCCCTGGGCTATCAGTTCTCGTTGGTAGGCTTGTAGTTTCTCGATGAGATCATCAATATCGCCATTAAGCGCGCCGGGAATATTGCTGCGACTGTAGCCAATGCGGTGATCGGTAATGCGGTCTTGCGGGAAGTTGTAGGTGCGGATTTTCTCTGAGCGGTCACCCGAGCCAATTAAGCTGCGGCGCTCGGCAGTCAGTTTTGCCTGTTCTTCCTCAATTTTAATGGCAAGCAGGCGAGCGCGCAGTACGCCCATTGCTTTGTCTTTGTTCTTAATCTGAGATTTTTCGTCCTGGCATGTCACTACTAGGCCGGTGGGCAAGTGGGTGATGCGTACGGCGCTGTCGGTGGTATTGACGCTTTGGCCGCCATTGCCGCTACTACGGAATACGTCTATGCGCAGGTCGTTTTGGTTAATGACCACATCGGCTTCTTCGGCTTCTGGCAAGACGGCAACGGTGACGGTGCTTGTATGAATGCGCCCCTGGCTTTCGGTTGCTGGTACGCGTTGTACTCTGTGCACGCCAGACTCAAATTTGAGGGTCGCATACACGTCGTCACCTTTGACGCCAAAAATAATTTCTTTATAGCCGCCAACTTCTGAAGGGCTTTCGCTGATAAGCTCAGTCTTAAAGCCCCGGCGTTCGGCGAGGCGAGCGTACATGCGGAAGAGCTCGGCGGCGAACAGGCTGGCTTCGTCGCCGCCAGCACCGGCACGAATTTCAACAATAACGTCTTTTTCGTCGTTAGGATCTTTGGGCGTGAGCAACTCGAATAATTTGTCGTCTATTTGTGCGTATTCTTTTTCGAGCTCGGGCACCTCTTCTTTGGCCAGTTCCGCCAGTTCGTCATCGCCACGGGAGAGCTCAACGGCCTCTGTGAGTTGTTTGCCTACTTCTTGCTGGCGCTCAACTAAACTAATAACATTGGCAAGCTCACTACTGCGTTTTATTTTTTTTGTATAACTGGGATCGCTGAATGCGTCTGGATGCGACAAAAAATCCAACAGCTCACTGTGTTCAGCTTTTAGCTGGTCCAGGTTTAGTTGGATTTTTGCCATTTCAAGTCACCCTCGGAGTAGGCGTATCCGCCTGTAGTTATTTAGCGTCTTTGGCTTCGGCTTTTTTGGCGGCGCGAACGGTCGCCTTTTTGGCTTTGTTGGCGAGCGCTTCTTTTTTAGCTTCGGCAGCTTTGGCGCGGGCCTTGAAGCGGTCTACGCGGCCTTCGGTGTCAACCAAGGTTTCTTTACCGGTGTAGAACGGGTGAGAAGCGCTGCTAATGAATACCTCGAGCAAAGGATATTCGTGGCCATCTTCCCATTTAATAGTCTTGTCGGTTTTAGCGGTCGACTTAGTCAAAAAAGCAAAGCCGGCGGCCGGGTCTTGTACCACAACAGGGCGGTAGTCGTTTGGATGAATAGCTTGTTTCATAATTGCTTGGTATTGTATCTGTTTTATCTCTGATTGTCAAAGGCGCTGGCAATATTGCCAGCATTCCTGTAATATCACCCGTCATGAGCGGTCCCGAGCACGGTCTTAATCCAGAAACTGCAATCCAAATGGAATATGCAAGGCACTATGGCCGTTTCTACGATTTTTTAGAGCGGCATGGTGAGCGGCTGAGTGATCCCCACGGAGAATTTGGGGAGATTGTTGGTGAGTTTAAGGATAGATTTTTTATCCTTCCCAGGCTCATAACTCAGTCGTATGGCTTTTTTGATACGCAGGCAGTGACTATAGAGAGTGAATTCGTTCCGGATCCTCAGCAAGCAGACCCACCGCCCGAAATAATTATTCGCACGCTTGAGCTGGGCCAGGAGGGGCTACCTGATAGCATGCACACCTATCTTGCGCGCAAAACTTGGGCCGGACCAGCTCGCGGTGCATGGTTTTGGCGTGAGACGAAAATTACACCGCCGGTTGGCGGCCTGAGCCGTGCTGGGACATTGGTTTCTGAAAATATGAAGGGGTATCTGACTTATAACCCAGGGGTATCACCGGCTAGGTTGGAGGTTATGCGCCAGATTTATCCTTATTTTGAACGCATGCAGAGACGGGGGCAGCGCCCTGCGTTTGGAGAGTTGCGGCTGGTGTCAGAGATGATTGGCATTTTGGACGATGACTTCTCGCGCGGGCCATCGTCATTTTAGATGAGGTCAAAATAAAAAACGTCTAGATATGAACGAGGGGGCGACTCGCGTCCGAAATTCGGACCGAGCCGCCCCCGCGGGGAGCGCCGTTCACCTTGCGGGTATTACGGTTGTACCACCCTTGGATCTCCTCCCCAGAGATCGGGTTGCGCCGGCGTCGGTGCTAGCGCGGTGGTGGAGGTGGGCGCCGTCAGGCGTTGGCGCCGGCCAGGAACTCGTCGACCTCGCGGCCGAAGACCTTGTTGATGTCCTCCTCGAAGGTGTACACCACGTCGACCTGCGCCTCCCTGGCGTGACCGTCGTCGACGCTCTTGCCGAACTTCCGGTCGACCGTGCCCGGCTGGTCGGTCACGACCGCGAACACGATCATGGTGCCGCTGTCGAGGCCGGCCACGAGCTCGTCCTTGATCGCGGCGGTGTCGTCGTCGCGGGTGTCGAAGTCGTCGATGATGACGACCAGGTCGCGGTCCTCGCTCGCGGTGGCCAGCTCCAGCGCCTTGGTCACGGCCGCGCCGAGGCTGTCGACGTGGTGCACCGGCACCTCGCCGTCCGAGTCGTACTTGCGCACGGCCTCGGTGGCGGCGGCCACGACCTTGTCGACGGTGCCGTTCTGCCGCTCGTCCTCCAGCGTCGCGCTGTCGACGATGATGACGGCTCCGCTGACGTCCAGCTTGTTGGTCATGCTTCCTCCAGAGTAGGCCCGCATCCGTGCGGGCGCTGACGTGGAAAACCTGCGGAGTTTAGCCGCAGGGTCTTACGTCCCACCGTAGTGGTAGAACTAACTATACGTAACTTATGTGTATGTGTCAACATTTTGGTACATGAGATATTGCTAAACAGTAGTTATTGTGGTACTGTATGCGAGCATATCTGCGCCACGTGCGCAGAACGCACTTTACCAGTGTGAGTCTACTCATCTGTTTGGAGCCGGCGCCAGTTGTACGACTTATTGTGAAACTGGCGCTTGCTCTTAGCGGAGAGAGTAGCGACAATTGTTACCAAGCAGAAAGGTTTTTCCGCGTCCCTGTTTTTCCGAATAGGAAGGTGCTACATGGACATCCTCGCCGAGGGTGCCTCGGTCGGCCACATGGTGGACACGACCGTCACGGCGCTTCAGTGGATGATCATCGTCGGGTACGTACTCTTTGTGCTGCTCCTCGACCGATTCGTCCTCAACCGCAAGCTCCACGCACTCAGCGTGAAGGAGAGCGGCCTCCAAGTCGCCCTCTTCATGTGTCTGAACCTGCTGTTCGGGGTGGCGTTCGTCCTCCCCGAATACAGCCTGAACGGGCTCATGCAGTACTACGGGCTCTACGTGAGCGAGAACAGCCTGAGCGTGGACAACCTGTTCATCATGCTCATCATCCTGAAGCAGTGCGGTGTTCCCAGGGAGCTCCACCAAAAGGCGCTCTACTGGGGGATCAACATCGCCATCCTGCTCCGGGTCAGCCTGATCCTGGTGGGCACGGCCGTCCTCGTGAAGGCGGCGCCGGCCATGCTGGCCGTTGCTGGCTACATGCTCTACGTGGGCTACAGCCAGATCTTCAGCGGCGACGACGAGAAAGACGTCACCGAGCGGTGGTCGTACAAGCTCGTCAACAAGTTCGTGCCGGTCACGTACCGCACGTACGGGAGCAAGTTCTTCATCCGTCAGCGCGGCAAGCGGCTGGCGACCGTACTGTTCGTGGTGGTCGCCATCATCGGCTGCGTCGACGCGATGTTCGCGCTCGACAGCATCCCGACGGCGATCGCGCTCAGCAGCATCATGTTCGTGACCATCGCCGGCAATATCAACGGGGTGCTCGGTTTGCGGCCCATGTACTTCCTGATGGGGCACATGGCCAAGTACATCACCCGGCTGAACTGGGGGTTGGGCCTCATCTGCGGAGCGATCGGCGTCAAGCTGATCATCAGCAACACGTGGTTCATGCCCCTCATCGGCCAGGAGCCCGTCCACGTCCCGATCAGTGTCGCGCTGGCCTGGATTGGCGGTTCGTTGCTGTTCGCGTATGTGGCCGGCCGCATTTGGCCGTCGGCCGCAAAGGAAGGGCTGGACGACGAAAATAGCGAGGATTCGACCCTGGTCACCCTCTACGTCGACAGCGGCGCCGTCGCAAAGGGCGAGTGGGAGTCCGGGCTGATGGGAGTGTATGCCTCGCAGGCCTTGGTCGAAGCCCGTCACTACGACGATGACGGCCAGGTGCCTGTGCACGTATTCGCCGAGGCCATCGGCGACGCCTCAACGGCTCAAGCCGGTGCGGCATATGAATTGGAGCGGCCCTATGGGATTGGCACCCGCCCTCTTCTGGCACCGGTTTTGCAGCAGGCTCGGAGGACCGCGGAGAGCGTCCTGGGGACGCATGTCGCGATCATTCTGACGCCCGGCGTGTTTGGGGATCAGGAAGAAGTCCGGCGCCTCATGCGCGAGATGCCGGATAACCTGTTCCTGCTGTTCATCCGCGTCTCGGACGAGCCGGGTGGAGCCGGGTTCCTGGGTGAACTCGACACCCTGTACACCGACGACCGTGACAGCTGTCATGTGGTCTACGCAACCGATGACCATGGCCGGCCCAAGCAGCTCATCGCGTACGAGATCGGCACGGAGCTGGACCACTGGCTCAAGCGACGCGACGCGCTACTGACCCCGGCGTAACCAGCGCACGCACCACAAGGTAACAAAAGCAGCGCAAGCGGCGGCGGTCCTACGAACCACCAGGACTGCCGCCGCTCGCTGTGCTACTAATGACTCGCACTGGGTCACTCAGAAATTATTTGTATACGAAAATACACCGGCTACTGTAACCAGTGTATTTTT
>DATIBT010000063.1:0-2923 GCA_035457345.1 Saccharimonadales bacterium (SeqCode)
AGTAAGCCGGTAGCCAGCTCGCTCAAGCGGTCAATTTCTTCAAGATTGCTCTGAAGCAGCTCGCGCATTTCTTCTTTGGTCAGATTTGGATCCCGCAAGCTAACTTCTATTTCGGTCTTCATGGCGGCCAGGGGGGTGCGGAGCTCGTGCGAGGCGTCTGCGGTAAACCGATTTTGCGCCTCAAGCGCATCCTCAATCGGCCGCATGGTGCGTTTTGCCAACCAATAACTTGCCCCAGCACCCACCAGCAGCACACCAACGTTCAAAAAGATGAGCTGCCCTATCAAGCGCTGCTGGCTGTCGTGATATTGCTGATTAATAACCTGCAGCCATACCTCATACGGCAAGGGGCCGTACTTATCTTGCAGTCGTTGAGCGACCGGCCCGTTAAAGCCGGCCTTTAGCTCCATCATCGTTTCGTTATACACCCACACACTAAACGCCAAACTGAGCGCCATAAGAATGGCGACGTACCATATGGTGAGTCGTAAATATGGCGTAAAACGCATTACACTCCTAGTTTATAGCCAAAACCGCGTTGTGTATGTACTAATGGCGGAGCATCAGGGAACGCCCGGTCAATTTTGGCGCGGAGGTAGCTTATGTACACCTCTACCGTATTAGGGAGAATGTCAGCGTCGTAATCCCACACGTGAGCGATAATAGTATCTTTAGTCACTATCTTATTTTGGTTGCGCAGCATGTACTCAAGCAGCGCAAATTCTTTGCTTGTTAGATTTATGTGCTTATTGGCACGGGTAACGGCAAACGTTTGTGTATTGAGCGTAAGGTCTGCGCAGCTCAGTTCCGGCGAGATAACTTGAGCCGGGCGACGCAACAAGCTGCGAATACGAGCCAGCAGCTCTTCAAAGGCGAAGGGCTTAATAAGATAATCGTCAGCCCCGCTGTTAAGGCCTGTCACGCGGTCGGAGATAGCATCCTTGGCGGTGAGCATAAGGATTGGCGTGTTGCTGCCTGATTCGCGCACTTTTTCGCAAATAGTCAGGCCATCAATACCCGGCAGCATGCGGTCGAGCACCATAATGTCGTATGGTTCGTCGAGCGCCATAGCAATGCCATCCTCGCCATTCAAACATACATCGACCGCAAACGACTCCTGTTCTAAACCGCGCTTAAGGGCGTTGGCAATTTTCCGTTCATCTTCTACAAGTAGTAATCGCATGGTAGTCCTGTCTTACTTTACCTCAGTATAGCCCCACTAACTTAAAACAGTCTGAAACAAATTATAGCTTATCAAACTTATTTGCAATATTAACAATCTTATTAGAAAGTATTGACTTTTTTAACTTTATTTAGTATTATGCCGGAGTCAGTACTAACAACACTTTTAAGGAGTGAAGTCAATGGGAACTGGTTACATCCAGGGTGGCATGGGCGGCGCGCCTGTGCTCCCAAACACTAGCGGTGACGTTATTTCTATCGTTGCTGTTATCACCCTTGCTATTGGTGTTGCTATCGTCGCTACGACTGTAGCTCGCCAGCTGGCAAAGAAACACTACCAAGCTTAATTGCTACGTAGTTTACGCAAATTACAGAGGGTCGGCGCTTATCTCGTTTCGGGATAGGAGCCGCCTCTTTTGCGTATAAAGCAAAGGAAATTATGAAGAAGAATCTTGCGTGGAAATTATACTTCACTGGTGGCGCGCTGATCATTGCCGCCCTTATTGTTGGCAGCTCTTCAATTCGCTGGCCATTCACTTTTTCTGCATCTCCCGTGACGGTGAGTATCACGAACAACAGCACACCTAATAACCATGAACAGCCAACAATCGCTGGCAAGCCGGTGCGAGTTATCGTGCCCGCACGCAACATCGCCCTGCCTGTTATCGATGGTTACTATAATGAAAAAACTGGCGACTGGACCCTCACCAATGACAAGGCCCAATTTGCCACCATCACCTCACTCGCCAATAATAAGGCTGGCAGCACTCTTATTTATGGCCACGACACCGACCGCGTGTTTAAGCGGCTCGAGCAGCTACAGCCAGGCGACGAAGCCCAGGTAGTCACAAGCGACGGCCACGTCTTTGTGTATCAATTCCGTAGCAGTGTCGACGTGAAGCCTTCCGACATTAGCGTTCTAAGTTACTCCGGCCCCGCTGTCCTTACCCTGCAAACCTGCAGTGGCGCCTGGAGTCAAAACCGCAAACTTATGACATTCGATTTTGTTGAGGTGCAAGCATCATGAACGACCTAGTCTTCTGGATGTTCTGGATTTTTATGGGTGCCAGCATCATAAATACCCTCCACATTGGGTTCTATCTTGTGAGCGCCAACCTGTATGACATTCAACAGTTCAAGCGCCAATCACTCATACGCCGCAGCAATAAAAAGCTGCCAAAAGTGAGCATTGTTATTTCTGCGCATAACGAAGAAAAGGTTATAGAGCGCACGCTACAGTCATTGGTTAAGGTTAAATACCCAAACCTCCAGGTGGTGGTTATGGATGATGCATCAACCGACAATACTGCCGGCGTCATCTTACGATTTGCCGAAAAGCATCCCAAGTTTGACCTAACTATACGCTACAAGCGCCAAAATGTGGGCAAGGGCCGCGCTCTTAACTCGGCAATCCAGCGTTACGCCAAGGGTGATCTTGTCATGACGCTCGACGCCGACTGCGTCCTGCACCCTATGGCAGTGCGCAACGCCGTGCGTTATTTCGAAGACCCAACCGTCGCTGGCGTTGCCGCCAATGTGCGTATCATTCGCGAACCAGGCGTACTGTCGCTACTGCAAGTGCTTGAACATATGATTGGCTACCGTTCTAAAAAAGCGTATTCAGTCACCAACTCAGAGTGTATTATTGGTGGCGTTGGTTCAACCTATCGCCGCGAAATTTTGGAACAAGTCGGCTTTTACGATACCGACACACTCACCGAAGACATTGGCCTAAGCATGA
>DATIBT010000064.1:0-8449 GCA_035457345.1 Saccharimonadales bacterium (SeqCode)
GTGTCATTTTTCTTGTATGCTACCTGTATGTCTAGCCTGAAATGGTGAGCCTTTCTTTTGGCTATGTCGTGCAATTTGGCAGTACCGACGCAACTGGAAGCATTGACTTCTTCGACAATGGCCACCTGGCCATACAGACCGCGGCCAGACCAGGCAATGGCGCCCTTTTTAGGCGTATCGCCAACGCTGTAACCGTCGCGCTGCGCGTAGGCATACCACGTTTTGGCGTTGCCCCAGTTAGGTGGCACGCTGCGACGGGTTGCTACATAGTACGTGCCGTAGCCGTAACTGTAGCCATTGGCGGCGGGCGATGCGCCGATCGTCGGTTGTGCAGTGGGTGCCGACTTTGGCGATGCGCACGCTGCACTACCTGCAACTAGAGCGAGCGCGAGCAGGTATGCGCGAATCCTGTGTTTGATCCTCATTGCACCATAACCTTCTAAGCGGGAGCAAGAGTCGTTGTTTATTATAGATAGAATTAATGAAAGTGCACAGGTAATTCTAGCCGTATAGGGTTACCGCACTACAAGCTTTAGGTATTCAGGATACCGCACAGCCACCAGGCTCCTCGCCCGGTGGCTGTGCGTTGGCAGTGGGGGGTTACGACCAGCGGTCTTCTTGCTCGCGCTGGTAAGCGTCGTGCATATCTTGCCAGTCACGCTCTTCGCGTTCGCGCCAGGTCTCGCCACGTTTCTTGGGCTTGTCGTCGTACTGCGGTTCGTAGTGGTAGCCCTTGCCACCGCCCCCGAATAGCATCGACAGCAGGCGGAGGCCCCACGCCAAGATAATGAAAATGCCAACCCACAGCAGAATGCTGCTCACCCACCATGGGAGCCCTATGCGGTAAGCCACGTACGCAGCCGCACCTGCGGCGCAAACGGCCGTTGCCCACTTGAGCTGTTCCCACAGGAAGCGAAGCAATGCCATGGCCGCACGGGATAAAAGCTGCAAAACCCAGTTACCTAACCGCTTGCCTAAGCTGAGTGGGGGCACCTTTTTGGTGCGGTGGCGCTTACGTTTTTTAGACGCTTGGGGCACGGTACAACCTCTCTGATTTGCCAATAGTAATAACAATACCATAGATCGGGTTCGACCCAACGTCACGACTATTTTCTTTGACTGTTGGCGCAGGTACTCATCTATGGACGCGGCCCTACCAACCACTGACAGTCGGCAGGGCCTTTTGGACAGTTGCGTCTCACACGCCAGCCAATATGTTTGTTAGGTTGACGAACAGGGCGAGCAATGTGAATCCCACCAGCCCTAAGACGATCGGCCGGTATTCGGCGCTGATAGAGTGGGCGTCGCGGGATCTGCCGCCGAGCCCGTATCTTGATAGGACGGCGGCGTTCCAGAGCGCGAGCCCAACACAGATCCCAACTACGACTCCGATCCACATTAACCGCCAGTTCACCCACACAGCCGGATCGGTCCACACTCGCCACTTGCAGGCCATGGCCGTGGAGACGCTGATGAGCTCCAGTTTCGAGCATGCTTCCATCGACGTGAGTCCAATGGCAACGCTTTGAACAGCGAACACAAAGAGCAGTGTCAGCCCACCAATAGCGAGGTACCACGGCCAGCGGCGTGGGAGTTTTGCCTTCTGGTGCATGGGTTCTTCCCTTCTAGGTGAGATTATGCCCAACAAAACATAGTATAGCTATTTAGGCAAAAATATGCGATACCAGAGCAAAGGCTTTAAGACCTGTGTACTCAGCTTAGGGGTCTCAGGCTTTGTTTGACGAACCCGCCGTAAGTTCGGTAAGCATTGCCTTGAGTCGTTCATCATGTATCTTTTGGCGCAACTCTTCTTGCTTGAACTCGCGGAGCGGTTCCTTGGTCATCAAGTATTGTTCGAGTTGAAGATAGACCAAGGCGAGTTGTTTTTCTTGTTCAGGGGATAAGGACTCGCCTGGCTTCAACTGTGAACTCACGACCCTAATCTTATCCAACAAAACGTCCACGTCGCGAGGTCGTGAAACGAGGTTGGCAGTCTGCATAACCAAATCTAGCATAGTAGTGACTTGTGTCGGCTCATCCGGTTTGAACAACAGCGACAGTAAGCCCATGCTAGATCTTCTCCAATTTGGTGAATAAGCTCCCAGCGGTCAGCATGCAGATACCGGCAACGGCACCGAGCGCGTTTACTACTATACCTATTGGATTTTGCAGGTCCGCAACGAAGAATGGGCTAACCCAAACTATCGATGTCACGATGCCGCCGATCGTTATACCCAATGCCAACCAAGCGATGGCGCGCGCATAGAAACCGCCAATACTACCGGCAACTCGCCACAGGACGCTGCCCGCTATCAGATTTAACAAAGCTGTCCATAGGTTTATGATGCTCAAGAAATCAAACACTGGCTCTGGCAGTGGCGAGGCGGCGTGCGGCAACATGGTTGATATAATGCACGCAATAGTCACAACCGGTAGCACGACTCGATATAGTGTCAGCCGCCCCCGAACGTCCACTAACTGAGCAAACGACCGAGTGCCACCATACAAGATGATGGCGGAGATTAAATACGGATAACTCAGACCCCCGTACTTGACCCAGGGCATCTCCCATAGAGCATAGCCGCTAACTACAGTCGTTTGGACCGTGGCAATAGCAACCAGTACCATCGCAATCGCTATAAACGCAAACGCGGTTCGCAAACGGGACTTGTATCGTTGCACGCCTTTCAGTATTAATATTGCCGAACCAACTTGTAGAACGGCGGCTACCAGAATCATAGCTAATGGCCAGCGGAACCAAGCGTCAGGGCCGGGCCATGAGCTAGGGGTTTGTATGATGAATACAGAGTAAGCCGCAGCCACAACTGCTAACAGGACAAAAATTGCAGGCAATACGCGATCTTTGGTAAGCGTAATCATTTACCACGATTGTATCATGACTAATTTGAAGATCACTCTCTACCTACGAAGTTATTTGCCAAAATTATGCAAAAAAGATACCTCGGCTTTTGAGGCATCTTTTTTGAGATAATACCATTCTTCGTCCTGGCCGTCCGGTTGGGGGGCGGCCAGGACGCATTCGTCAGAGTTTCGAGCGGTACTCGGCGATGAAGTCGCGGACACCTTCAGTAGTCAGGACGACCCATCCGTTCTTGCGGGATTCGATGGCATTGTCGTAGACCGCCGTTATGCCCAGGTCGCCCGGCAGCCTCAGCACCTCCACGATCTTCAGGTAGATGTCGGTGACGCTGCTGAGGGCGAAGTGGTCCACCGCATCGGGCGAGAACTTGTACTCCGGCTCCACCCGTACATCGGTACGGTGGCCGTCGTCGAAGATGAAGACCACATTTGCCTCGGGCAACTGCCCGTGCGCGACGTGGCTGATGCGAAGAGCCAGCTCCAGCCTGTCGTCCCCGACGGCATCCAGGTAGTCCTGAAGCAGACGGGAGAATGCATCGAGCTTGATGGTACGCACAGTAACCTCCACGATAGGTGACGAACAACTATAATTTTAACATATAAATTAATTTAGTCAATATGCATGAAGCTTTATATTCCTTCGAATCAATGTTTAGATTCTTTCTCTTGGTTTGCGGTACCGGGGGCGTGGGACAATTGTGAGCTACTCCGCCGCATGACATCTGTCATTTTTTGCTGGTATTTTTGTATAACTTGCAGCTCGGCAGCCGAAAATGAGTTGAACATGTGGTTCACATCTGTAATGAATGCCCGATAGACAGTGTCTATAGCCGCTATTTTTTCAGCGGCCAGCCGCACGCATACTTTACGTCCGTCGATGGCGTCTCTTGTTCGAATAACAAAACCTTTTTGAACCAAGCGTTTTACGAGTGCTGTTGCTGCTCCGGGCGTCAGGCCGGACTGACCAACTATTTCGGTCATTGTCGCCGAATTGGTGTGTCGCAAGTAGGCCACTATTTTCATCGCGCCGATATCAATCCCTAGAAGCTCTGCTGCCACCGTATGAAGATGGGTCGATGCAATGCCTATCTCCTCCCCGGACCGCATGACTGCCGCTACGAGCTCGTTTTTTGAATCTGTAGACATATTTACTTTGATCATTAAAACAAATACACTATTAGTATACTACTGAAAGGTATTTATGAAACAAAAAAAGACCATCTATCTAACACACCAAACCAGGGCTGCGTTATGGGTGGGTGTGATCACGCCCCTGTTATGTATCGGTATATTTACCGTAGACGGGGCAACCAGGGAGCACTACGATGTATGGCGCCAATGGATAAGCCATCTCAGTCTTGGGGAACGAGGGTGGCTTGGGATGGCGAATCTTGCCATGACTGGCATAGGGCTCTTGGCGGCAGCATACGGCATAAAACATGCCATCGTTAGCGGCCGGAGAGCCAAGTGGCCGCACCGGCTCGTGGCAGCGGCAGGAGTTGGTTTTATAGTTGCAAGCGTCTTTAAGCAAGATCCCGGCTTAGGTTACCCGCCTGGCGTAGCGGCATCGACGGGGAGTGTGGCTGACAGTATTCATGGAGTAGCAGCGCTCCTACTCTTCGGCTCATTAATAGCGCTATGCTTCGTATCGGCTAAACGCTATGGCAGACGCTGGAATATATATTCCATAGTTTCTGCCTGGGTAACTATCGTTGCATTTGTCTCATGCTCCGTATTAGTAGCACTGGACTACAGTATGGTGTGGGCGGGTGCCCCGAGCGGCTTTTTGGAGCGTATCGCCCTGATTTGTGTGCTGGTTTATGTTTCGGCACTAACATGCAAGCTTCTTAAGATTAAACCATAAAAAAACATTGACTATGCGTCAACCTTTTTCCATAGTACTATTACTTTATGGACCTACTAATTCAGTTCTTCGACTCTAATTTTTTTGTCGCTTTTGTTACGTTGCTAGTGGGGGCTGTTGCGTACATTCTTTATAGAATTCAGAGACGCGACCGAAAGCGTGAAATCGCAAATATTATCCTCTTAGAGATTCAAAGCGCAGAGCGAAAGCTCAAACTGATTAGAAAAAGCTTAAACCAGGACCCGCCTACTCTACCCAACGATTTGCGTCTGCTTCCCGTTGAGAGTTGGAGTGCAAACAACTACCTATTTATCCGTGATTTTGATCGCGATGCATGGGATGCAATAGCTGATTTTTATGACAAGTGCCAGCTAATTGATGAGACTATCAAGTTCAATAACGCTTCGTTTTGGAACGATATTGAGCAGATTAGATCAAATAAGCAGCGTCTTTTGGCCGACTTTGCTAATAATGCCGCAAGGAAATTAAAGGGTGCCGTTGATAACGTAGAAGACGGCGACGCCCAGGTTCTAGAAGAATTTAACGACCTTACCGAAAAATTCGATCGCATATATATGAGCAGGCAGTCACGTTTCGGCTACGCGCCAAATAAGCCAGTGAATGACGCAAAAGCCTACGTAGATCAAGTCGACAGGCGTATATCCCAGTCGTCAGTCGGCATTAAATTGAAGAAGTTGGCTCATATTAAGCCAAAGATTTAAATTACCCAATTTTTTCTGACCGATAAGCCCTACTACCCTCCCCTTTGCCTCCATTGCTATACTAGTACTATGCAAAAAATAGCCACGCGAATATTTATTGGTGCATCTGTCGTATTTGGTATTTTGGGAATTTTAGTAGTGCTGACACAACCCGAAGACAATTCACTACTTTCGAAGCTTTTATTTATGACCGTTTTTATTATTTTGCCTTCGTTTGCACTGAGTGTAGCTGGCAAGTATTTGAGCGGTAAGTAGCAGCGGCTTGAATGTGGGTGAGCAGATTTTGCGCGGGCGTGCGCGCTGCGGCTATACTTTAAGAGTCACGTGCACTTCTACAGTTTGGATGCGTTGTGGAGCTGCCCTCCTATAACAAAGGAGACATGGCAAAGCGCATTAGCATTGACGGCGCCGATCATATGGTGCGCGAACGCATAGTGCCTACCGTTGTCGTCGGAAGACGGGTGCGTTTTGACGCGCAATACGTTGACAAGCTGGCCGAGCTGCTTAGCGTTATGGCGTTAGACGAACAAAGGCGGTATGACCCCGATTTTGGTTGGTTGTATTTCCTTGCCCATCGTTACGCTACGCTGGAAGATGGTCCTCGCCGGGCGGAAAAGCTGAGCTATATACTCGATCGTCTCGATACGTTGGTGAAGAGTGGCAAGGTTGTACCTCTCGCCTACTTGCTGCATGAGCTGTTTACGTTACGGCCGTCCACTATACGAAATTGGGTAGCTAAAGGGCGCATAGCAACCGTTAATATCAACGGTACTCGGTATCTTACTACTCGGCACGCCGATCGGATAATATGGGCCGTTTTGGAGTGTGAGCTTGTGTCTGAAGCGGCGCTACGGCTCAATGTGTCGCCAGATAAGCTCGGAAAGGCAGTGTTGGTTGGGAGGGTGCCGGCATTTATGGGACCGGAAGGTCTCCTGCGGATTAATCCTAAGAAGGTCCCCAGCCTGCCTTGGTATGGTGCTCCAGACGGTATCACCCTCAGTGAAATGGCACGGCGGCTAGGTATCACTAGGGGTACCGTGACCTCTGCGGCTGGCAGAGGGGTCATACGAACGCTCTCCTCGCGAGCGCCATCTGCCAGAAAAAGCTATACGCGCATCGTACCCTACGACGAATTCTCGTTTTGGGAGCAACGATTCACTACGCTGCAGCCTGGGTTTGAGTGGTTGCAACAAAAGCTGCAGGGTGGACGTTCACCTGTAGTGACGTGCACTCGTGCTCGGGTGGTGCGCATTACGCAGACGTCGGAACAGACGGTGGCGAGGTGGAGTGATGACGGCTTGTTGCCGCATTACATACGCTCCTTTGGCGGTAATAAGGTGCGGCATTTTGTCGTTTCTTACATCGACGGATTGGCGGCGTTCGCCGGGGCTCTGCCAGTGGAGCATGCGGTTGTCGTGGCTTACGCCAAGGCCTGCGCCGAGGCGCGTGCCATTCTGTAGCCCTCGTGCCATTCCATTTCGGGACAGCTAGTGCCCTGGCCCACCGGGCCCGCAGTGATCTTTTTAGGTTGCTGCGGGCCGAAGCAATATCCCTGGTACATTATTGACATACAAAAAATAAATGTTATTATTTACAAATATTGATCTTTGAAATCTACAGTGGAGAGCTAAGTGGAAGACTTACGAAAAGGCTTCTAGCTAGCTCTCCGCTGCCGCACAGCATTTTGAGCACGCGCTGCCCGCACCACATCTCTTACCGTTCACCTGACGATGAAGAACCCGAACAGGAGATGACGATGTACATCCGTTTTTACATTGATATGAATGCCCATAATGAAGTCGTCGATGCCGTCCGCGCGCATTTCCGCCAGCTCGAGCAGGACAGTAGTCACATGCCCTCCTACGGCAAGAGGCTCCACGGCTTCAACTTCAGGCAGAACGAGGAAGGAACGTACGTCGAGTACGATCACTTCCTGATGGGAGTGCCGACCGCCCTCACCAAGGAGGCCGGGCTGAACATCCGTCGCGTCGAGATGTACGAGGACTTCCCTCGGTCCTGGCGCGATGACGATCCGCCGAAGTTCCTGATGCCGCGAGGTGTCTACAAGCATCCAGACAACGACGCCCAGGCCATCGTGGACGAGTTCCAGCGTGGGGACGGCGGCAAGGAGCATATGCGGCTCCGCGTCGTTGCAACGACCCTCGAGGACGCCGTGATGCTGTTCAACCTCATCCGCAAGGGTGAGATCGAGCCAGCCGAGCCGTGGATCGACGCGCCGAAGGCCAAGCCCGCCGAGGGCAACGTCTTGACGCTCACCATCGGCAACAAAGAGCAGTAATGAGTGCATGCGGCAGCGGAAGCAATGGGCGGGCGACCTATGGGTTGCCCGCCCGCTTTTGTTTTTGACTATATTTTTTAATAACATGCAAATGGTTCGGCGATGGGCGGCCCTAATGTGACCTCGGGCCGCCCATCTTTTTTTGCTGCATATCAATAGGACCTGCTCTTGCCCCCCAGTGGTTGACAGAGAGTTACTACTATGCCATCTTGTCCAATCGGCTCGGGCCGACAGGACTTACGGCGTAGCGGCGAACCGCGACGAGCCAGCCAGGGTCAGCTCTGGCAGGAGAAGACGTTGCCGGCACCCCAAGCCGGTTGGCCTGGGGGTCGTGTAGAGCGTTTGATATGCAGCTTTATAAAGTTACAAAAATGTTCCGCGTAATCAATACGTTTTGGTTAAGTAGCAAAGTTTTACAACAAACGAAGCAGGGCGTCCGCCCAACAAACTAGCTGGACGGACGCTGCATCGCCTTTCTAACGGTCGGCGTAACTCGACCAGGAGCTGAGTATGTCAGCGCCGGAGTCGATGCCCTTGAGAATGCGAGCCATCGCTTTATCGAGGGCCGTTCCGCTTAGTTCCATCAGTCGGGCGAGCGACACACCAGCCAGGTCAACCAGATCACTGATACGGTCTGCATCATCAGCTAGCGGTGCCACCTCTGGCTGATGCCGACTTGCTTCG
>DATIBT010000065.1:0-8119 GCA_035457345.1 Saccharimonadales bacterium (SeqCode)
TCCTTACCCGCTTCGCCGTGCCGCGGTGTGTTTTGAGTTTTGGCATTTACAGTACTCCTAACTACTATTCCTAAGTTCTTACCAGCCATGATAGGCTTTTGTTCGACAATTGCAACGTCTTCGAGGCTATCTGTAATTCGGTTAAGCATTTCATATCCGAGTTCCTGGTGAGCCATTTCTCGTCCGCGGAAGAATACCATGATCTTCACGCGATGCCCTTGTGCTAGGAATTCACGAATTTTACGCAGCTTAATCTCTAGATCATGTGTGCCAATCTTGAGACCTAAGCGCATCTGTTTGATCTCGACGGCGACATTATTGCGACGGCTCCGTTGTTGCTCTTTGGTCTTCTGGTACTGGTATTTACCCCAGTCGATTATACGGGCAACAGGTGGAGCGGCATTGGGAGACACCTCAATGAGATCCAAGCCGGCACGCTCTGCTTCTAAAAGTGCTTCAGCCCTCGAAAGAATACCTAATTGGCTTCCATCTGGGCCGATAACGCGAAGTTCCGAAGCCGTAATGCCTTCGTTTATTCGCACCGATTTACTAATAGAACCTGCTCCTTACTTTTGCGTTACTTGTCTATTCGATGGTTGATTGTAGCAGAGGTGGCTTTGTTTTTCAACTCTAAACGCTATCAAGACGGGGCCGGTACTGCAGGGCTTCGGAAATATGGCTGGAATTTACGGTTTCTGAGGTTTCAATATCGGCGATGGTGCGCGCAACTTTTAACGTTTTAAAATAACTACGCGCCGAGAGGTGGAGTGTCTGCGCGGCAGTATCGATGAGCTGCTTCGCGGTTGCATCTAAGAGCAACACATCGTGTATTGTTTTGCTATCCAGGTGAGCGTTTGTCATTTCTGCACTGCCAAAACGTATTTTTTGTTTGGCGCGAGCGGTACTCACCGCGGCCTGTGCTTCTTTGAGGCCAATGGTTGATGCAGTTCCCAATAGTTTCGTTGGCTTAACCCTTGAGACATCTATCACTAGGTCAATCCTGTCCAGTAGTGGTCCAGAAATTTTCTTTTGGTATTGGAGTATGCGCATCTGCGAACAGGTGCATTCACGCTCCTTGTCGCCAGCATAGCCACACGGGCAAGGGTTGCGCGTGCTAACAAACAAAAAGTCGGCTGGATATAGTGCTCTGTGATGTGCTCGCGCTATAGTAATTTGTCTATCTTCTAACGGTTGCCTGAGAGCTTCTAGCGCCAGACGGTTATATTCCGGTAGTTCGTCTAAAAATAGTACGCCTCTATGAGCAAGGCTAATCTCGCCAGGCCGCGGATTTGGTCCGCCACCAACCAATGCTACGTGACTGCTGCTGTGGTGTGGAGCACGGAAGGGCCGGTCCACGATAACATCTTCGTAAATTCCACCAGCAAGACTATGAAGCTTGGTAACTTCTACGGTCTCGCGCTTAGAAAGCGGGGGAAGGATAGATAAGAGCGCCCGGGCGAGCATTGTCTTGCCAGCCCCTGGTGGGCCGCTCAGTAGTATGTTGTGCTGGCCTGCTGCTGCAATAATTATTGCGCGCTTTGCTTGTTCTTGACCACGGATATCGGCGATTGTCGGTGCAGGCGTGAATCTTCGATATGGGCTGCGGCGTTCTATTTCTGGCTCAAGTTTGATTTGGCCAGTGAGATGTAAAAATACATCGCGCAACGAGCTTGCAGGTAGCACTGTAATGCCTTCTGCCAGCATTGCTTGTTGTGCGTTTCGTTTCGGTAAAACTACTGTTTTTAGAGCATTTTTTTGGGCTGTTTCGGCATAACTTATTGCCCCACGCACAGGGCGCAGTGCGCCGTCTAGCGCGAGCTCTCCTACGAATAGCATATCATCTACCATTTCTTGTTTTATCTGTCCACTTATAACAAGCAAGGCAATGGCAATTGCGAGGTCGAAGTGCGCGCCGTCTTTTGGCAGGTTGGCTGGTGCTAGATTTATGGTCACTCGTTTACGAGGGAAATCGAGCCCGGAATTTTTAATGGCGCTACGCACGCGCTCTTTTGCTTCGTCGATTGCTTTGTTACCGAGCCCCACGATGAGGAGAGTGGGGAGGCCGTTGGATGCGTCGCATTCAACTTCAATGCGCTCGCCTTCAAACCCTATGGCAGTTGCAGAAAAAACTCTTGCTATCATGGCACGGCAGTATGCCACATCTTCACTGGGGAGTACAAGAGTGATATAATCCACAGGTGATGGGGCTGAATAAGCTTCGACGTATGGAACATTTACAATCTGCTTCGCAAGTCGGTCGCTGCACCGTTACCGCAGCAAGCACTATAAGTGCCAAATCTTTCGTTAGCCGCGTGGTTGACACTGTGAAGTCTGCTTTTGCAGCTCCTCAGTTCGCTGCGGCTGTTGCCTAATTTAGGTAACCATTCCTATCTTCCGTACTGGCCGGCGGGTAGTGAGTGTTATATTTGCTAGTCGCTCCCATGGCAGGCACGGCGAGCCGCATGGGCTAAGCCAATCGCCACCCTTTCTGCGTTTGTGCGTTTCTCGTAGCAGGAAGTATTCTCAAACGTAATAAGCTTGTAGAAGAAGTAGGTCGTAACCAGACGGACCGGGGTGCAATACCCCGCAGCTCCACCAAGAAAAAAGCCTAAGCATCACGCTTGGGCTTTTTTCTTTTGCCTGATAAATCGTATTTCTTATGCTTATCACCACTGGACAGATAAAAAACAACGGCCTGCGAGAAGCCGTTGTTCGTATTTTCGTTTTTTGTTTTTGAGCACTAATTTTATTCAAGTGCTACCCCTATAATAGACGGGTCAACAGGGTGTGTCAACAACTATTTTTGTAATGTGTAAAAACTGTGGAAAAGCCTTACATTTGCTGAACACACGTCTAAAAGCAAGGTCAATCGTCATGAAACTGTCGAGCTTATGGGCAGTGGGCAGCGGGGATACGTCGTAGTTGGTAGACGGTATGCCACCATGCAACTTTGCAAGCGCGCGTGTTTTTATATTCGTGCTGCCTTTATGTCGTGCGGTCGGCTGTGCTGTTTATGGCAACGAGCCTAGCAAGCCCGAACTTTGTGGCGCTAGGTCGTTGAGAGTAAGCAAGACTGTGAACGTGCTGTTACATAAAAGCTCCGCACGGTTGCGATTGGCTGAGCTGCCTAGGTCGCTGTCGTACGCTCACGCATACATGGCGGTCTGGTTTTGCGCCATGGAATGTTAAGTGAATTACATTCGCCGCTAACGAGTACAATCCGCGTTTGATATATGCAGCTCACGTTCTCCACGTATTTTTTGCGAATGTATACATGTATGCCATTCGCAAAGGCAATGCTCATTTTGGAAATTGCCAATACGCACCATGCGGCGCTTATTTGTTGTTTGCGCAGCACGGCATAGTGCACCATACGAACAAGTGGGTACATGATTTTGAACCTTTGCAAATGATTGAAATATATTTCATAGAGCTTTAAAAGTAGGAGCCTACGAGTACGCCTAAGGGTGACGACAGTGAATTTAAAAATACATATTTACAACGTAAATTAATGAGATTATGATGTTTAAGTTACATGACTATAGATGTACGATGATATTATTACAATATTGAAATAAACATAACCATTGACATTGATGAATAAATTTGCTAAGTTATAACTAAGTTATTGATAAAACAAAAATATAGAAAAATATCTAAAAATTGTTAAGTCAGTGACTTGCACCTTACTTAATTCGATAGCCGCGGTTTGGCGGATAAACTCGCAAGAAGACTTAGGTCTTGCAAGAAACTCGCCAAACCGCGCGCAGTCGAATAACCGTGGTTCAGCATAATCTTTATGCAGAACGACAACAATTCAAAAATATGCTCTCGAAAGAGAGCGGTCAGTAGAGAAGCCCAGGCTGGAAGCGCTATTTAAGTCATACATATAGAGCGGATTTCCACCTGGCTTTTCTTTTTGTTACATTTGATGCAGGATGGCCGACAAACTATTTGCTACGCAACACATCAAACTACTTGCCACATACGGCCTGCCATTTATTTGGGGTGCTGCCCTTTTTATTTTTTTGAATGTCACTAGCCCCTTACAGAGCGGCCCCTTGAGTGTTCTAGCGACCTTTGTGCTCATATATCTTTTCGTAACCAGTACATTGTACGCCATTAGTATATTGTCATTAAAAATTACTAACTTTCTGGGTTGGAAAAGGATTCTACCTGCGAAGACGGTTTATTATTTGGTGAGCGTTATTGGATTGGGCCCAGTCTTTATCTTAGCTTTGAATACTCTCGGGCAACTTGAGATCAAGGATATTATACTGGTCGTATTATTATTGGTTGTCGGTTGTTTCTATGTACTTAGACGGGGTAGAAAAGAGGTTTTATAGCTTATTCGTGCCCTGTTCGTATGGTACAATTTAGCTAGTTATGGAGCCGAAGTCGCCACAAGCTAGCCCCTCGCCTGAGACGGGCGCGTATCGCACACCGGAGGTGCCAAACACACCGGCCGAAGCTACCAGACAGACGCCTGAGGTGGGCCCTGTGAGTGCAGAGACGCATGAAATTGCCGCGCAGCCAGCGACGGCTGCTGCTGTTATACCCGTACTTCCTGCAATGCCTACCTTGCCATCGCCGCCGCAAATACCTGCTGCGCAAGGTGCAATTGGTGCACAAAGCAATCCGCTGGTAGCCTCAGATGAAGATGTTATAGAAAAAGAGTGGGTCGACAAGGCCAAGAAGATCGTCGCTCAAACTAAAGCCGATCCGTATACGCAGGAGAAGGAAGTTAGCAAACTGCAGGCCGATTATATTAAAAAGCGCTACGGCAAAGAAATAAAGCTAAGTAGTGAATAGCAAACTATGATCGATCTTGTTGTGGGCATTGTGGTCGGAGTAGGGATCCTTCTCGGGGTTCTGTACTTAGCGTATTGGCAGTATCGTAAGATCCTGCGCGAGGCAAAGAATTATGAACGAGGTCTCAAGATGGTGCCACTACTCATTCATCTACCTCCCTCTAGTGACGATATCGAAGTCGGTGCGCGCGACTCACGTGAGGTAGTTGAAGAGGCTATCTCCCAGGCTCAAATCATGTATAACATCATAGCCAGCACAGCGACCAAGGGCTTCAAAAGCCGGCTGTATGGCCAGCGTCATATTTCATTTGAGATTGTTGCCAACAAAGGGCTCATTCACTACTATCTGGTTGCCCCGCTCGTGCTTATGGATGTTGTTAAGCAGGCAGTACTTGCTGCATACCCTACTGCTCGGCTGGAAGAGGGTGAAGAATACAACATATTCAATCCAGCCGGGAAGGTAAGTGGTACTATCGGTGGCGAACTTACCCTCAAGAAGGAGTTTGCATACCCAATTGCAACCTATCAAGAAACAAAACGAGATGCTATGCAGGCAATTCTTAATGCGCTATCTTCGCTCACGCGCGAGGACGGTGCGGGGGTCCAAATCCTGCTTAGGCCTGCTAATGAGAAATGGACAAAATCTTCGCTCGCCAAGACGATCAAGATACGTAAAGATAAAGGTCTAAAAGGAAGTTCCCTCCTATCCTTTAAAGATGTTGCTGAAGCGCTATGGAAGCCCCCAGAGAGCAAGGAGGCAAAGCCAGAGGACAAACAACTGAGTACTCTTGAGCAAGCCACTGTGGACGCAATCGAGGATAAGACGCGCCATCCGGGCTACGAGGTGCTAGTGCGGGTTATTGCATCATCGAACACTGCGGCCAGATCACAGGCAATCCTTAAGAATATTGTTGCAGCTTTTGCATTGTTTGACTCGCCAAGCAAGAACGGCTTTAAATTCTCAGTCTCAAAAAATATTGAGGAGTTTGTCACATCTTTTATCTTTAGGTTCTTCCCGCAAGAGCTCAAAACCAATGTTCTGAATAGTGTCGAACTTGCAACAGTTTTTCATTTTCCCGACCAACGCAACACGCCGACTTCGCAGTTGCAGCGCCAGGCTTCTAAGCAGGTGGATGGTCCCAACCAAATGGTAGATAAGGGTATGCTACTCGGCTACAACTTATTCAGAGGTGTGAAGAAAGAAATAAGGCTTGGCGATGTTGATAGACGTCGTCATGTTTACATCATTGGTCAGACGGGTACAGGTAAGTCTGGTCTGCTCGAAAACTTGGCACTGCAGGACATGCTAGACGGCAAGGGCTTTGCCTTTCTTGATCCGCATGGCGACTCGGCTGAGCGTTTACTTGCTATGGTGCCGCGTGAACGGGTAGAGGATGTTATTTATTTTGCGCCTGGCGATATGACAAATACTCCAGTGGGCCTCAATCTCTTCGAGTTCGAAACAGACGACCAAAAAGACTTCCTTATTCAAGAGGCAATTGCCATGCTTTACCGACTATACGACCCAGGTCATACAGGCATCATTGGCCCGCGTTATGAGCACTGGTTCCGCAACGCCGCACTCACTATAATGGCCGATCCAGCGGGTGCCTCATTTATTGATATCCCGCAGGTATTTAATGACAACGATTTTGCAAAGTCCAAGCTTAAATACGTTAAGGATCAAACTGTTCTCGACTTTTGGAACAAAGAAATGGCGCAGACGAGTGACTATCACAAGAGTGAAGTATTGGGTTGGTTCGTCAGTAAGTTTGGTGCTTTCCTGTCTAACGAGATGATGCGTGACATTATTGGGCAGACAAAGAGCGGCTTTAATTTGCGTGACATTATGGACAACAAAAAAGTGCTTCTTATTAATATTTCCAAGATGGGTGAGTTGAACTCGCAACTTATGGGTATGATCTTTGTTATGAAATTCCAGGCTGCGGCCATGGGTCGTGCTAACATTCCTGAGGACCAGCGTGTTGATTTTACGCTCTATGCCGACGAGTTCCAGAACTTTGCTACTGAATCATTTGAAATTATCCTATCCCAGGCTCGTAAGTATCGCCTAAGCCTGGTATTGGCTAACCAGTTCATGACCCAGTTAACTGATAAGATTCGCGAGGCTATCATTGGTAACGTCGGCACGGTCATATCAGGGCGTATTGGTACTACTGATGCTGAGCTTATGTCCAAGAAGTTTACCCCAACTTTCGATGCCGAGGATCTCACTCGTCTTCCTAACTTCGAAGCTGTGGCATCAGTCATGATTAATAACGTGCCATCTTCGCCATTTAGTATGTCTTTAATACCTCCATTAGGACAGCCAAATGAACAGCTTGCTCAGGCATTAAAACGTCTTTCGTCTGCCAAATACGGCCGGCCAAAGCAGGTGGTCGAACAAGAGATCTTTGGGCGCTTACGAGCGGGGGAGGGTGAGCGTGAGAGTCGTCGGCAAGCCGCAATGGATCGTATGCGTAGCGCCGGTGGGGCTAATAATAGTGGCCATATAACGAATACAGCTGCAGCCTCTGCTCGTCCTGGGAGTGGTACTGGGTCTTCATTTTTAGATGAGTGGCTGGCTAAGCGGAAGCAGCAGTTTGGGCCTATCAACAAGCCTCAGCCAGCGCCTACTCCAAAGCCGGCGCTCATAGCAACGCCGCCTACGGTTAGCCAGGTGCTGCCTGCCCAGCCGGCTGGGCCGACTCCTGCGCCAAAGCCTGCTCTACCCCTGAACGAGACACCGGTGGCAGCTGCCATACCGACGCAACCAGTAGCGCTACCGTCTGCGTCACAGGCTCAAGTGTCAGAGATACGCCCACCCAAACCAACTCCTGGAACCGACAAAAACCTCTCTCTTCTCCAGAATCGTGGTGTGGGCGCACACATATCATTTGAGAATGCGGAGCCTGCTGCGCGCTCCAATGACCTTACGGCACACGATTCAACTCAGCTCGAGCATGCTATTCACACAGCGAAGGCCAAAGTGGAGGAAGCTAAAGCGTTGGAGGGCCCAGTTGCGCCTGCAGCCCCTACGCCGACAGCCCATCCTACTGAGTTGAAAGTTCAACGTGATGCCGCAAGCTCTAGCGATTCCTTCGAAGCAGGAGAGGAGGATCTTAATAATTTGGATGAAATTTATATAGACGTACACGGCAAGATACATCACCGCCACGAAGAGGAGGCGGCCTCGGCGGCAAAAATCACAACGCCGCATACTGAGGCTAAGTAGTGTCTAGCTAACGTTTGCCGCTAATCATAACGCGCAGAAAATCAAAAACAATCCCAATAATCCAGCCCACAAT
>DATIBT010000066.1:0-4390 GCA_035457345.1 Saccharimonadales bacterium (SeqCode)
GCTAACAAGTTATTGTCGGTCTGGGCTAAATCGGTTTTAGCATTCAAAGAAACGGCCAGGTTTTGTACGTTATCCTGAACCGACATATCAAGCGACTGCGCTACGGTTGAAGCAACGGTAGCAGCCGCAATTTGGTCTACAGATGTATTAGGTTTCTCTAAAGCAGTTTGGGCAGCCAGGCTCGGTGAAGAAGCTTCAACCGGTGGCTTATACCCAAAGGCAATAATGCCTACAATACCAATGACTACTGCAACGTGAGAACTAAGGAGAGCCATGTTAAGGCGCTTAGTTTTTTTGCGCAATCGAGTTGCGTTTTTTGCTGCAATATCAGACAACGTTTGACCTTGTGAAAAGGCGCCCGCCGTCTTATTCAGGGTCGTACCCTGAAACATGTTGCCACTAATATGCGTCTCCGGACAGCCCTGTTACCAGGGTGTCTCTTATACTTCCGGTCGTGTCTTTCTTCCACATTTTTTTATTGGAAAGGAGATGTGTCGACCGTTATGCTATTACCTATTATTACTAAGATGTTAGCATCTCGTGCGACACGACTGGGAAGAACACATTTGGTCGCAAGGCCACCACGCCGTACTCCAAAGTGTATGTAATAATTCTAACTCCTATTGACAACTATGTCAATTTATTACTGTGTAAAACTCTTAGGGAACGCTTAGAAGGTTGAACAGAGTTTTTGGCAGTATTGCCGGATGTTGGCTTCGTGCTCTGCATTTGTGCGAGCAAAATGAGTAACGCCATCGTCTCCTGCTACAAAGAAGAGGTAATCACCTTGGGCGGGTTCTGCCACTGCTTTAAGGGCATCTATGTGAAAGTTAGCGATCGGGCCCGGCGGCAACCCGGTCACTTTGCGCGTATTATACGGGGAATCTACATCTGGCGATGCGGCCACCCCGAGTAATTTGGCGCCGTAATGGTAGGTCACATCAGACCCAAGCACCATTCCCTCTTTGAGCCTCTTTTCGAAGACCTGCGCTACTTGCCGCTGGTCACTTGTGTTGGTGACTTCCTTCTCTATGATGGACGCTAGGGTGATGCCCTGATACAAAGTAAAACTCTCTTGGGCCAGCATGGGGCGCAGGCTGAGCTTTTCGATCTGTTTTTGGAATTCGTCAAGCGCGGCACCAATAAGTTGTTCCACTGTGGTGTCAGAGGTGACATAGTAGGTTTCCGGGTATAGGTATCCTTCTAAAGAAGTGCCCGCGGGTTTCCCTTCGAGAACAGGGTGGGTGTACTGCTTGGCAAACGCCTCGTCTATAGCTTCGGCGCTATAATGGTACTTCTGCAGGTCTTTTTTAATTTCAGTAAGCGTAATACCGGGCAGCACAGTAACTTTAAAGGTGTCAACCTTGCCCTCGCTAAGCCACTGGAATATCTCTGCCGGCGGCTGGTTTGGGGAGAAAAGGTAATTGCCGGCCTTGATGTCGCCCTTACCCGCTATTTTTATATAGATCTGAGTAGCAAGTGCGCTCTTTATGATGCCTTTCTGCTCTAATTGCGTTGCGACAGCGTCGGCGGTTTCGCCTTGGTCAACAGTAAAACGAACTGATTCCGTGCTGTCTGACTTAGCCTTCAGGGCATCCTGGTACCAAAAGTATCCGGCGACACCCGCCGCAATAGCCGATAAGACCAGCACCACTAACGTAATGATCAACCATTTTACCCAACGGCGCCCAGCATGCGGTAAGTCCACTTTTGTAGGCATGGCAGCAGTGGGTAAATCGAGCGGCTGCAACGGATCTGGCTCTTTTGGCTCGGGCTGTGGCGGCGAGGCTTTTGGTACCGAACGAACTCCTTGCATGCGGACGGGAGGACGCTCGGGAGGACGCGGCAAACCGCCGCGCGGTGGAGGAGTAACGTCGTTCATAGTTTGTCCAAAAAATCCTGCAAAATAATACTGGCTGCTTCGGCATCGACGTCACCTTTAGTGTAGGGTTTGCCACGTGCGAGCAGTCGTTCTTCGGCCATTATTGAGGTCAGGGATTCATCTTGCCAATGGAGCGGCAAACCAAGGGGCTCAAGCACCTTCTTGCCTACCGCTTGCGAATAAGCGGTTTGGTCGGTGGGTTGGCCGGACATGTTACGAGGAAAGCCGGCGACAAGCTCCTGAATACCCTCGTCGGCGATAATGCGCCGCAAATAATCTCCCTCATGGCCATCAACTGGAAGCGCCCGCAGCGGCTGTGCAATTCTGCCTATTGAGTCGCCACGCGCTAAGCCGATCCGTCGTTCGCCAATGTCTAAGCCAAGGTAAACGCGCGCATCGTTCATGAGTTAGGTGCGACCGAAAACTTAATCTCTATTTTGTCTGCACCCGGCGCGGTTGTTACCCAGAATGGAGAGAATTGTACCAACACGTCGTTCACGCCTGGAATTGCCATTATGAGTGCCTGTATTTCACCCGACCGCTTGCCAACTAACTGCTTGGCGAGCTGTTTAGCGTCTATCTTCGGCCCCACCGCCCCCGCAGTCAGCATATGTGCCTTAAAACTGCCGCCATCTGCCTTTTCAAATGATTGGAATACAATCTTATTTTCACCCAGGCTGTATACCTGTTGGTCGTTCTTATCTTTAATGACGTCGTTAACGGCGTTCGTGAGAATGGTTTTTACTTCGCTGCGCTGGAGAGCAACGTAGGTATAGGTTGTTTCATTAGTGAGCTTGGCAGTTTTAGCCTGTTCGCCAACGTTGGGGCTAACGCTCGGGGCGGCCGTTTCGCTGGTAAAGCTTTCCTCTATAACGAGGACGTCACCAGTGAGCTGCTTCTTAAGTTCATTTTTTGCTTCAGTAATATTTTGCGTGGCAACCTGCGCCTTGGCTTTATCTACATCTTCCTGCGAGACCACAGTAACGGTTTGCTTGCTGCCTCCGCTCATGGCCTGACCGCTGGCACCAAGACCGCTGTAGCCCTGTACGCTATAGCCTTGGGAGTCGAGATTATAATCTGGACCAATGTCAGAGGCAGTGACCGCTACAGAGGCAGTGCCAGGTTGTATACTCCCTAGCACTACTTTGGCGCCTGGTACCGTGACCGAAGTGTTGCTGGTAAACTTGGGTCCGGCAGCCGATACGAATACCGTGCCAGCAGGCAGCGTTACGCCATCACTACTACTACCGTTGGAAACTGTTATCGTTCCTTTGGCCTTCTCGCCAATATCTTTTGTGCCCGTGGCGGTAAACTCTGTCGCGACTGACTTTTTTAACTGTTGCACGACAGGCTTAAGGGTGAGGTTGTTGGGGTCGCTGGCCTGCGCGCTTGGCTTTAGAGTAAGTGTTCGGTCAATGTTTACTGCGGTGGTTTTGGCGGCAATGGTAACTGTTGCATGTGGCGCGAATGCAATCGCCCACACCAAGAAGGCTATGAGTAATACGCCTGCACCCCCCAGAACAAATATGCGCTTGCGAAAGGTGTCGAAATTGGGAATGCTCAGCCTACTCCCTTTATTAAGCTTGCTTGCGGCGGGCATTTTTTTGGGATCAGGTTTTGGCGGTTCTTTAGTAGCGTCAGTAATATCTACTTTGCTGGCAATAGCATCGGCAGCCGAGGCAGAGGTGGTTGCAGGTGCGGTTTTACTGGCAGTTGAGGAAAGCGATTTCTCAATCTCGCCAACAGGCAGCTCTTGGCCGTTTATAACTTCTTCTTCTGGCGCCTCAGGCATGGCCATCTGCGGAATCTCTGGACGGCTCTGTAAGTTCTTAGCGACCGGAAGCTTAAGGCCGGCGGCGAGCGCTAACAGCGAATGATCGTTTGTAATAAGCACAATGCGCTTATCGGCGGAGCCAGCAGCCCTCTGCAGCAACTTCAAATTGACCGCGCTCTGCAATGCACCAATCCGTTTAGGCGGCACGAGCGCAACAATTTTAGTACCAGCCGCTTTTACCTTGCCGATAATGGCGGTTATATCGTCTTCGATATCTATGTAAATAACGTCTTTATTCATGATAGAGCCTAGCTGCTTAGTAGCCGGTTAAAGGTGTCGCGCAGGTTATTACCGGTCTCAGCACTACCAACCATGGTATCATAGCCAACCCTAAGGAGTCCCATTGCGGTTATGAATGTATGATCAGTCACTTGGCCTGTCGTATCTGTAATGCCCGCGACTTCATTTGGTTGAATCCGCTGCACTGTGGGTTTGCGAGTAAAGGGGAGGGTTTTGTACCAATCGCGGGTTTCGAGCGCCTCCAGCAATTTTGCGAGGCTTGCCCCGCCGCCGCACAGCAAGATGCGGCTTGGGAGATGGTCAATTGCATCGAACTCGCTCAGGGCCAGCTCGACACCGTTCAACCAGACCTCGAGGGTTTTATCGAGCGCGGTATGTAACTTTTCGCGAATTTCCGGCTTGAGGTTTTCGTGGTCAACATTGAGCTTTAGTTT
>DATIBT010000067.1:0-3552 GCA_035457345.1 Saccharimonadales bacterium (SeqCode)
ATTGTTGAGCGGCACAATGTGGCCACGGTGCATTTCGTCGATACCCAGTACGTCTTTAAAAAGCTCGGCTTTCTCGGTAAAACCGCGCGTATCAAGGTATTGCAAGCCGAGCAAACCCGCGCGGTTGCGGGTATTGGCCTCTTCTGTGTCGCGAAAGCGCCGCGTGTCGTCAACGGTAGCCATTAGCATTATTCTACCGCAAACCGGCCAGGTATAGTAGGAGCATGGACATTGTTGTGATCGCCCATAACATCCGCAGTACCTACAATGTAGGCTCTATTTTGCGTACCGCAGATGGATTTGGGGTACGCCAGGTGATTATGACCGGCTACACACCCTACCCTACTCAGACACCTGACACCCGCTTACCGCACCTGCGGGATAAAATAACAAAGCAAATCCACAAAACCGCACTCGGCGCGGAGACAGCAGTGCCAACCGAGTATCATGAAGATCCTCTCCCTATTCTTACCCGCCTGCGCGACACGGGGTATCAATTGCTTGCCCTTGAGCAATCCCCACGCTCAGTCATGCTGCCCAGTCTCAACCCATCCGTTAAGGTTGCCCTCTTGCTTGGCGAGGAGGTAAATGGGATAGCGCAAAACCTGCTCACCCTGTGCGATGTCATTGTTGAAATTCCTATGCGTGGTGCAAAAGAATCATTTAATGTCAGCGTTGCCACCGGCATTGCGTTATACGAGTTGAGTAAACGCGCGCATTAGGACATACTAAACGTACAATGCCGCAAAAGAAGGCCAAAAAACCGGTCGCACGCAAACAAGCAAAACCAACGCAGCGCAGCCTCCGCCACCTGCATGTGTTAAGGCTGTACTCTTTTAGTGTGCTCATAGTTGGGCTAATGGCCGTGCAGGTTATATCACACCTCAATACCGCCGCCACAACAGTGCAGCATGGACAAGTACTGTCGTACGCCACCAGCGTTTCTATTAACGATTTATTGGCCGCCACCAATGCCTCCCGCGCCCAAAACGGGCTAGGCGCGCTCACCCTCAATGGCAAGCTCAACAACGGCGCCCAGGCCAAGGCCAACGATATGATCGCCAAGAATTACTGGAGCCACAATACGCCAGATGGCGTTGAGCCCTGGGTATTCTTTAATAATGCAGGCTACAAATACTCGCGCGCTGGCGAAAACCTCGCCTACGGGTTCGATACCAGCAGCCAAATTGAAGATGCCTGGATGAACAGCTCTGGCCACCGCGCCAATGTGCTTGGCAATTTTACGGAGGTGGGGTTTGGCATTGCGAACGGCGAGACGTATCAAGGCTCTGAAAATACTGTTGTCGTAGCGTTTTATGGCTTACCGGCGGCGGCTCCCGCACCGCCAAAGCCTGCCCCCACGCCCCAGCCGCAGACAGCACAACCTGCCCCGCAGCCAGTTGCTGCAGCGCCAACCCCTGCTCCAGCCCCAGCACCAACTCCAACGCCCACCCCGGCACCGGAGCCAGTAGTCGAAAAACCTGCCCCGGTCGCAACTGTCACCACCAAACCCGCCGAACAAACTAAAAAAGTAACCAACTTCGAGGCGTTATTTGGCGGCCAAGCAAACTGGGCACTATATGCCAGCATCGGCGTGGTCGGCGTTAGCTCGCTCGGATTTGCCGGCACACATTGGCAACTAGTGCGCCGAGGGTGGAAGACGAGCCGACACTTTATCTTGGTTCATCCGGCCCTTGATACAGCCGTCATTGCCGCCATAGCGGCCACAATACTTACCTCTGCCGCTGGCTTTATAAAATAGCATTTGCATGATATAGTTTACCCACTTGACGGGTAGCGAGTAACGAGGTGAGGTAGTTGACTGCAAATGAACTTCCATTCATCGTCTTCGACGGGGAGCGAGCAAGACCTGTCCGGCTCTATGATTGGGAGGCATTCCTTGCCAAACGGGTGGACCTTCCGGGCGATGTGACACTGCACATCGCAAGAGAAGGCCATAACGGGGCCGGTGTGGATGAGCAAACTGGGCCGTTCTACTGCCTGTTTGTCAACGACAACGCTAGCCCACTAGTGACCAAGTCAACAGTGAGCGATGCCACTTTCCAAATCATGTACGCCCCGGCTGGCGAACGTAATATGTACGTACACCGCCCCTGGCAGGCATATCAGCTCAGGGCCGAGGACCTACTAGGCACAAACCAGCAGGTTCTGACCGACCCAAACAACTCCGCCAGTAAGGAACGGGCGTACGTGGGCGACTGGCTGATCCGTCAGCCCGATGGACTGATCCACATCTTCGGCGAAGTAGCCTTCAGACAACTCGTCAACGTCACCTGAAAATGCCCTGAACGGGCAGCCACGGTGGTCGTTCGCCGTTGCTGCCCGTCAAGGCAATCCTACTTTAGCGCAACGCAATCTGGTCCAAGCAGGCCAGCAATACTCGTCTGTAAATCCTCTGCCGGCTCAATTTTAAAAGGCATACGCATGGCGGATTTTTTATCGAGGCCCAGTACCAACACTACTTCATGAGCCCCAGGGAAGTTATTAAATGTTTGCTTTAATTTGAGCAGCGAATCGTGATCGTCTGGATTTTTAACATGCACATACAGCCGCGGCTTTATTTCTTCCGGCTCGGGTTGTGGCGCGGGCGCTCGCAGTTCGTCCACCGGTTTGTAGGTCACCTTCACGCCGCCGACATCTGTAGCCAGTGACTTGGCCGATGCTTTTGGTGACTTCATGCTCTTACCGGTCGCCTTGTAATTCGTGAGCTCCTCGGGGGTAACTACCGTAATGTCGTCGGCAATTATCTTGAGGTCGTCCATAATGCGGCCGTCGCGGTCTTTGGCGTTGAGCTTGCCTTTAATTTTAAGCACGGTGTCTTGCGCGAGCTTGTCGCCAACTTCTTCAAACAATTTAGGAAACACAATAATTTCCATTTCGCCCGATTTGTCCTCGAGCTTTACAAACGCCATTTTACTGCCGCTTTTAGTGACAATGCTGCGCGAGTCCATAACCACACCGCCTACCGTTGCCACCTTGTTATCCATTTCTTTGGTGAGGTTGCCAATGGGCATGGTTTGCTCGGTAAAGTAGGCGTCGTATTTGTCGAGGGGATGCGAGCTCAAGTACAGCCCGAGCAACTCGCGCTCCCACTGCAACATCTCATGGTCACCAATTTGATTGGGTGACTTTTCAAGCGCAAGCGGCGCAATCATTTCGTCGAGCAAATTGCCAAATAAATCAGTCTGGCCCTCGGCAGCATCTTTTTGTACTTTCACGGCGTAGGCGAGCATATTATCGAGGTTAAACAGCAACTCGCTACGGTCGCCCATGCTATCAAACCCGCCAGCTTTAACTAAACTCTCCAGGTTCTTACGGTTTACAATGCGTACGTTGACACGCTTTAAGAAATCTTCTAGGCTTGCGAACTCACCGCCCTCTTTGCGGGCTCGCAGAATTTCCTCTACGGCGTTAGTGCCCACGTTTTTAACTGCATTCATACCAAAACGGATTTGGTTAGTATCTGGCACCACGGCAAATTCGGCAAACGACTGGTTAACATCTGGCGCGAGGACTTGCAGGCCCATATGC
>DATIBT010000068.1:0-10953 GCA_035457345.1 Saccharimonadales bacterium (SeqCode)
ATAAACCACTCGCCGACGCCAAGCGCATTGAGCTCAAAAAAGAGTTTACCGAAGTTAAGGTTATGGCAGATGAAAAGAATCTGGCGCTGCTTGTTGGTATTCTGCTTGATAACGCCATAAAATACAGCCCGGAAAAAACTGTCATCACTGTACGCATTGAACGTAAGGATAACCACGGCTTAATTTCAGTCATAGATAAAGGCCCTGGTATTGCCGCCGATGATTTGCCTCACATTTTCGAGCGATTTTTTAGGGCTGATAGTTCAAGGACTAAAGAGCAGGTTGCGGGCAATGGCCTGGGTTTGTCAATCGCCCAGAAAACAGCGGCGGCGCTTAACGGCGCAATTATTGCCAAGAGTGAGGTGGGAGAGGGCTCGACGTTTACGTTGCGCTTGCCAGTTGCGTAGGGCGCTTGCACCGTCACTGATATTCTTCTATCGTTGAACTATCCGTTCGAGGGGAGTAGAAGTGGCGGATAACAGCAAGGGCCGCGTTGAATTTTCTGCCTTGCAAGAGCGGATTGCGCTCTTGGTCGCAGAAGGTCTGGGTAACCGGCAAATTGGCGAAAGTCTCTCCATGAGCGAGGCAGATGCCAAAGCCTCTTTGAAGCAAATTTTTAGGCTGGCGGGCGTGAGTACGCGTGAGGCGTTGGTGGCGTTCCTTATAAAGAGGTACATGAGCAGCGAGCAGCTTGAGGGGCTGGCGAGCCTCCCGGTTATCGCCAATGCACTTGAGCTATTCCGTCACTGCACCATTAATCAGCTCATTTTTCTGAACCGACTAGCTGATAACCCTGAGGCAATGAGCACAAGAACGAGCGATTGCAGCAAGTCGTCTACTAGTACGCAAATAAGAAGGCTTGCAGCTCCGCTGAAGATTGGAGGACGGGGAACGAGGGCCATGGTAATTGCTGTGTGTTTGCTCGCAAGATGGCGGGCCCAGAGGGGTGAGGATGTACTGACCGCAGAAGATATCTCGGCGCTTCAAGGGAAAGTTCTGGTGCGGCTGGCTAGCGGCAGGACCAATGAAGAGATCGCTAGTGGATTAGGCATAAAAGAAAGCGAAGTGCAAAGGTCTATACGCGATGTCGCCTTGCGGGCGGCACTGCCAGACGAACGGACATCGCTTGCGCTCTTTGCCGTCCGCGTGCTTTTGACTAAGGAGCAGCGGGCCGAGTGGCGCGCAGCACCGGCAGTTGCGCGGTTTAGACAAATGGCTGACAGCCTGCTGCCCCGGGAACTGCAAGTATTCGAGCTGCTTGTTGCGAAGCCCGGCATTGACGACCAGGCTATTGCTGCGCAGCTTGATGTGTCCCAGGAGGACGTGCGGGCCGTCATTGGCCGGGCTATTGTGACGTGTGGTCTAGTCCGGCGTGAACACGCCCGGTTGCTGCTCGCCGTATACCGCTATCTTGCAAACGAAGACTGACTGCCCCGCTTGAACGGAGCCGGCCATGCGTGAACGAAAGCGCATGGCCGGCAGAAACTATTTTTGCCATAATATTGCATTCGAAGGTTTGTTCCCTTATGGTTGAACTATCCGTTTGAGGGGAGTGGAAGTGGACGGTAGCGGTGCGTCTTCTGACTCAATGAGTCAGCGCCTCCAAGAGGTAGCGCATCTGGTTTTGGGCGGTCTAAGTAACGCCCAGATCAGTGAGCAGCTCTCGCTTACTATTAACACGGTGAAGACTCATTTGCGGCATATTTTTCGAGCCACAGACGTTAGATCGCGTGAGGAGTTAGCGGCTTACCTTATAACAACGTACAGAGATGACCGGCGACTCGATGAGCTGGCCTCTAGCCCGCTTATCCTTCATGCCCTTGACACACTTTACTTGTGCAGCGAAAAGCAACTGGCTTTCTTGAACAAGTTGGCCGATAATCCCGGCGCCACAGATAAAGAACTCGGCAATGGCAATAAGGACGCTGCCAATAATATGGTGAGGGCAATAGCAAAGAAATTGGGTGTCTTGGTGGTCGAAAACCCCAGGACTATCCTTGTCACTGTCTGCCTACTTGCAAGACGGCAGGCCCGGGCCGGGGCGCCTCAGACGATGGTTAAGGCGCAAGGCAGTATTTCGAGGATGGAAGGAAGGGTGCTTATACGCCTAGTAAGCGGCAGAACCGATGCGGTAATTGCTCGCGAGTTGGGCATTGACGAGAGTGAAGTACCAAGATACCTTGCAGCGGTTGCACGGCGAACGGGTCAGCTTAATGAACGTACCACTCTCGCCCTATTCGTCATTCGCACGCTTTTGACCGACACGCAGCTAACAGAGCTGCGTGGAATGCCAGTACTGCGGCGTTTTAGGAGGGCGGTCCGCTTCATGTCGCCATGGCAGCGGCGCGTATTTGACCTGCTCGTTGTTTTGCCCGGTGTAGATAACCGAGTGATCGCAAGCAGGTTGGGCATGCGAGTGGCGGACGTGGGAGCCCTGTTGGACCGAGTTGCGGTTGCTTGTGGGCTTGAGGGCGCCGAGCATGTCCGGTTGCAGCTCACCGTATTTCATTACCTCGTACGTGAGCACTAGCTGCCTCGCTCAGGCGGAGCCAGCTGCGCGCTTAAACCACGCGCAGCTGGCAGGTGTCAGTATTGTGTGGGCTGTGTGATTATTTTATCGTTAAAGTACCCGTTTGAGAGGAGCGGCAGTGGCAGACAGGGATGCATCCCGCGTGAGGACTCTAACTCCTCGCAGAAAAGAGGTAGCGCTGCTGGTTGCACGTGGGCTTAGCAATGAAGAAATCGCTGACCGGCTGGACGTAAGTATCGAAACAGTCAAGACCCATGTCGCGCACTGCTTGGGGCTAATGGGTGTCGCGACCCGTAAGGGTTTGGCTGCCGCCACGGTTACCACGCTCATGGACTATGGGCAACGTATGGAGCTGGCGAATCTTCCGGTTGTTGCAGGCGCGCTAGCCCGGCTCCCAGACTGTGACGAGGAGGAGATGGCCCTTTTAAATAAGATGACCGATGCGCCGGATCTAGGGAACGCAGCCCTTGGTGCTAAGAAAAGGGTCGAGGAGAGCCTTAGGCAAAAGCTGGGCGTAGGTGGTCACCGCTTCGGGTCGGTATTGCTGGTGGTTACTTGTTTACTTGCTCGGTTAGGTGCGGCAGATGGGCTGGGCGCACCGACAAGCACCCAAGATATCACATTCGCTTATGCGGAATCACAGGTGCTCATTCGGTTGGCGAGTGGCAAAACTGATCAAGCAATTGCCGCTGAGCTTGATCTGAAAACGGACACGGTTCGTTCCATTATTCGGAGGACGCCACGGCTCATAGGAAAGCCCCTTGACCGGACAGAGCTCGCCCTATACGTTGTCCGTACGCTATTGACGAGCGAACAGCGTGCGCAGTGGCGCGGAGCGGCTGTTGTGCGGCTCTTCCGGACGGTCATAAGGGATATGAGCCCTCAGGATTTAGCGATTCTCGATGCACTCGTTACTGGGCAGGGCGCAACTGATGAGATGATCGCAAATCAACTCGGCTTGCAATGCCGTGCCGTACGGGAGGTGATTGGTTGGGTGACGGATACGTGCGGTTTCAGCCAGCACCCGTACGCCCGCTTAATGGTGGCCGTATGCCGTGAACTCACTCGCGGGTAACGGGCAAGGCTGGCTGTGTGTAACCTATCATGCAGCCGGCCTTGCCTAAAAAACTAACTTTTTTAAGTATCTTTTCAGCCCCGGCCTGTCTAATGAGGGAGTAAACAAGGAAAAATCTCTCATGAGTGTAGTCGTGCGAGGCGCTAAAAACGCCTTTCGTAACTGGCTTAGAACTGGGGCTGTGGTTGTTATTTTAGCCATAGGCATTGGTTTGAGTCTGAGTATGTTGGTAGCGAGGCAGGCTGTAGAAGGCCGGATCGCTGAACTAAAAGAAAAAATGGGCACCATGCTCATTGTTAACCCTGCAGGCTCCAGGGGGTTTGAAGGTGGGGGAGAACCCTTAACGACAGATCAAGTAGGCGCAGTAAAAAGCGTGGCGCATGTCACATCTGCCGAGGCTGTAATGGGCTTTATGCTGCGCAACGAGAATGAAGCAGACGGTGGCGATTTTATGTTACGTACGCCGAGCGGTACGAGTTCGAGCGCCACGGCGGGCAAAACTAATCTGCAGTCCTCTATTGAGACAGGCACGCTGGGGCGTCGTTTTAGTGGCGCTACCGGCTCAAACGCTGCTCCGCCCAGCCCTCCCATTCGTGGGATTGGTACCAACGGTAACGTTGGAGATGACGGTGTCGCATTAGTCATTACCGAGGGCCGCGGTTTAACAAGCAGTGACACGACATCTGCGCTTGTAGGTAAGGATCTCGCAATTAAAAATAATCTGAAGATCGGATCAACATTTACGGCTTATAACACGACGTTCACTGTTGTTGGCATCTTTGACCAGGGCACTAAATTTGCCAATAATACTTTGGCTATTCCCCTCGCCAAGGCGCAGGAGCTTACCGGGCAAACAAAAGAGGTCGGCGCAATTATTGTGAAGGTGGATTCAATTGAGAATCTGGCCAGCACCACGCAGGCAATTAAAGACAAGCTTGGCAGTAACAAAGCAGATGTAAGTCAGCCGGGCGAGGACATTCAAACCGCCATCGACGGCCTGAGAAGCGTGCAGGGTGTGGCGTTGATTGGCTTTGTTGCTTCACTGGCTGCTGCTGCGGTTATTACGTTCTTAATTATGACGGTTATCGTCCGTGAACGCCGCCGTGAAATCGGTGTGCTTAAGGCGATCGGCGCCTCCAACCGCAGTATTGTTAGCCAATTTATTGTCGAGGCTGTGGTGCTTGTAGCAATGGGCGCTGTAGTTGGCGTTGGCGTGGCGCTTGTGGGGAGTAATGGGATTGCGAATGCGCTTGTTAAGAGCAACTCGGCTGATAGTAGCGGGTCACAGGCAAGTAGCAGTCCGGGCAGAATGGAGGCCGGACCTATGGGTGGCGGCATGCTTAAGTTAGACCGTCATGGGCTGCAAGACACGGGAGAACTTGTCGGAAGTGTCACGACGTCTGTCGGTCCATTAACATTGCTGTGGGGGTTGCTAGCCGCGGTTGGTATTGCAATCGTAGGAAGTGCGGTGCCGGCGTGGTTTATCGCTAAAGTTAGGCCAGCCATTGTGCTGAGAGGAGAATAGTATGCTGACAGTAGAACATCTTCGAAAATCGTTTGTATCTGGGGGATCGCGCGTTACCGCCGTGGACGACGTAAGTTTTACGCTCAAAACCGGCACGTTCGCTGCCATTGTAGGCAAGAGCGGCAGTGGTAAAAGTACGCTTCTGGCATTATTGGGAGCTCTCGACCGGCCGACGACAGGCAAAATTACGGTAGATGAGGTGGACATAACCAAGCTGGGCGACCACCAGCTGACGGCGTATCGCCGCGCCGACATTGGGTTTGTGTTCCAGCAATATAATCTGGTACCGAATCTGACCGCAATAGAAAATGTCATGTTGCCAATGGAGTTCGCGCGTGTACCGGCATCTGCGCGCAAAACGCGCGCCGCCGAGCTGCTAGAGCAAGTCGGGCTCGATACTGCCAAACAACACCGAAAGCCAGCCCGCTTATCTGGCGGTGAGCAGCAGCGCGTGGCAATTGCCCGGGCACTTGCCAATCGGCCAAAGCTCATCTTGGCCGATGAGCCGACTGGCAATCTCGATACGCAAACCGGCGAGCAAGTTTTTAGCTTGCTGCATGAGCTAACTCGTGCGCAAAAGGTCACGATAATTGTCGTAACGCACGACCTTTCCATCGCCGGCAAATGCGACGAAGTGCTGGCCATAAAAGACGGCAAGTTGATAAAAACTAAGTAACCCAAAGCTTGCCAAGCAATGGTATAGCGCAATATGCTTGGGGTGTATGACGTTTACGGTTATAGACGCCCCAAGTTATATTGATGCCTTGCGCACCCTATTGCCGCGCGCACATAAACGAATTGTGTTGACGGCAATGGTCATCCTGCGCGGGCCACGTACCGACGAAGTGCTGTTGCCGCTTCTTGCCGCTGCAAAGCGTGGCGTGACTGTGCATGTGCTGCTCGACACCTATACGTTTTCTCCTATATCGCGTCCACCGTATCTCGATGTGACCGAGTTTAAGCAGGCGGTCGCCGACACACGGCAGTTTTTTGAAGAACTGCGGGCGGCGGGTGGTACCGTTTCGATTGTCGGTGCCATGGGACTCAACCCGTATGCCGGACGCTACCACGCCAAAATAGCAGTAGTGGATGACGAGGTATTTACGTTTGGCGGGGTTAATCTGCGAGACGATTGTTTTGACAATGTAGACTACATGCTACGCGCCACTGATGCTGGGCTCGCCGATACCCTTGAGCATATTGCGGCCAAAAATAGCCATGGACAGCCAGTTCGTGACCTTGAGCAACAGTTGGACCCAGATAATACATTGCTGTTCGACGCGGGCCAAAAGCATGAGTCAATTATTTTTAAGCGTGCGTGCGAACTTACGTCCCAAGCGCAACGCGTCACCTACATTTCCCAAATGGCGCCTACCGGCAGATTAGCGAAAGCGCTCAGGGGTACAAAGGCAACGTATTATGCTAATCAGCCCAGTAAAACTGGCTGGAGCCCCGACACCATGGCACAGTGGTTTGACCAACATACCAATGGTCTCAAAAACCATTACGAAGGTACGCCTTATATCCATGCAAAACTTATTTTGTACGAACTAAAAAACGGCAAGAAGGCTTTATTGAGTGGCTCCCATAACTTTAGTTGGCGCGGGGTTGCGTTTGGCACGAAAGAAATAGCTTTGTGTAGTTACGACGAGCAACTCTGGCGCCAGTTGCACGATGTAGTGTACACAGTCGCAACCGCTGCATAGTACAATACCTGCATGGTCATAACCAGTAAACAGAACCCAAAAATTAAGTCAGTCGCCAAGCTTCGGCAGCGGCGCGAGCGTGAGAAGACCGGCCTTACGCTTATAGATGGATACGAAGAGCTCGCGGTAGCGACTGCGAGCGGTGTTGCTATTGAAACACTGTACCACTGCCCCGAGCTTATGGGCGGTGAAGACCAACGGCGACGCCTCATGGCGCTGGTAAGCGGCGGCATGGAAGCCTACGAGCTAACGCGGGATGTGTTCGAAAAAATCGCTTACCGCGAAGGCCCGGACGGCTGGCTGGCTGTGGTAAAGGCGCCAAAAACAGATCTAACAAGCCTATCGTTGCGGGAGCGCCCATTGCTACTGATATGCGAAACAGTAGAGAAACCAGGCAACCTTGGTGCAATGCTGCGCACTGCCGACGCCGCGGGTGCTGACGCTGTCATTAGCGTGACTGGCGTGACTGATTGGGGTAACCCGAATATTATCCGGGCTAGCAAAGGCGCTGTGTTTACGGTGCCGGTTGCAAACGCTACGCTGGACGAAGCGCTTGCATGGCTTAAAGCGCGCAACATTGCAGTTATCGCCTCTACGCCAGATACAACCACCATTTATACAGATACTGCTATGCGTGAGGGCGTGGCGCTGACAGTGGGTTCAGAAAAATATGGTCATACCAGTGAATGGCTACAGGCTGCGCAGGTAAAAGTTCGCATTCCTATGGTCGGACAAGTTAATTCCTTAAATGTTGCAACCTCTGCGGCGCTTCTGCTGTACGAGGCGGTGCGCCAACGCAATCAGTAAAATGCCTGTCCTTAAATCGTACGCTAGCATATAATAATGAATATTAAGGAGCCAACCATGAAACGGCTATTACTCAGCATAGGACTTGTACTTGGGATCGGCGCAGTGAGCTCGCTTGCTTGGGCCGGCATATCGCATGCGGCAGACGTGCGGAGCGGCGATGCGCCAAGCGTAGGTAAAAATGAAACGATAGACGGCAGCATGTATATTGCCGGCCGCACTGTTACGGTAGACGGCATTATAAAGGGCGACGTGTTCTGTGCGGGCCTTGATGTATACGTAAACGGTACGGTTGAAGGCGATGTTATTTGCGCGGGCCGCACGGTGCGCGTTTCTGGCAAGGTGCTGGGTGATGTCCGCGTAGCCGGCCAGCAGGTAGATATAAGTGCTACGGTGACTGGCAGCGCGACACTTGCCGGTGAGTCACTCACCCTGACCCCGGAAGCTACCATTGGCCGTGATCTTACTCTCGGCGTGCAGTCCACGCGTTTGAGCGGTCATGTTGGCCGTGATGTCATTGGCGGTGGCCAAGATGGAATCTTTGACGCCACCATTGACCGCAATGTTCATGGTGAATTTGAGAATGTCGCGTTAGGATCTAAGGCAAAGATTGGTGGCGACTTCACTTATCGGAGCCCCGATGTCGCCCAGGTGGCAGACGGCGCAAGCGTTGCCGGCCAAACAAAGTACATCGCTGCCGAGCCCCGCACAAGAACAGATGATTCACAAACCAAGCTTGGATCAACCTTGTTTGGGTTCGGGAGTTTGCTGTTAATTGGACTGGCTGCCATTTTTATCACTCCTCGTTGGTTTGACGCGGTGGGCGCATCGGTCCGCAACCGGCCGTTTGCGTCATTTACTTATGGTGCAGCCATACTGTTTGGCCTGCCAATTGTTGCCGGCTTGTTGACTGTCACGCTAATTGGTTTACCGCTTGCTATAATGATGCTTCTTGTCTGGGGTGCCGCATTGATTGGCGCCATGACCATTACGACGTACGCAGTGGGTTGGATGGTGGTTGAAAAGCTTGCGTGGCCGAATCGTGGCCAGCGTATCGCCAGCTTGCTTATTGGCCTGCTCATTATGGCGCTTATTGGCCTGATACCTATTATTGGTGGTATTGCCATATTTGCTGCATTATTATTTGGCTTGGGTTCGATAGCAGCCACCCTTGTTACCCGATTGCGTCCACGTAAGGCAGCGAAAGGCTCCAAAGCCTAGCTCTCAAGTAAATGAAGAAGTCTACTATTGGGATTATCATTGGTGCCGCGCTGTTGGTTATAGCTGGCGTGGCAGTGTGGATGATTGTCAGTAGTCTCGGTAAACCCATTACCACAAGCAGTGAGAATCCAAACGTTGTCGATAAGACCAATGCCAAAGAAGTGCAGGTGGTTATGCATGACTTATCGTATTCTCCGTCGGTTATTAGGATTAAGAAGGGGACTAAGGTCACATGGACCAACCAGGATAGTGTTGGCCATAATGTAGTCGCTAACGACGCCCCGGACACGGGCGGTATTCCCAAGAGCGCACCGCTATTGGGCCGTGGTCAGTCTACGTCCGTTACGTTTAGCCGAGTAGGTATTTTTACTTATCATTGCACGCCGCATGCGTTTATGCAGGGTAGCGTAGAGGTGGTTGATTAGGTACTTGTGTTTTGGTAGCTCTAGCGCGGGCGGTTGCCTGCGCTAGAGCTACTCCGCGGCTACTCTCGCGACTCAGGTGTCGCCGATGCCCATCTCTCTGGCGATGCGATCGAAGACAGAAGCCTCGTCAGAGGCCATCCGCAGTTGGACGGCTTTGACAACGGTACTCATGGGCGGCTGTCCGAGCGCAGTGAGCATGGCCTCGCCAGTGATGGTGGCCCAGAAGAGCCGGACCCCGAGCTCGTCGGCCAGCTCACCGGCACGCCGTAGATTGGAGGTCTGTTTGTCGCACCAGATCCGCTGCTGAGCCGACGTTGCGGTGAGGTGTTCTGGGGGGATGCCCAGCTCGGCGCCGCTTCGGTTGAAGAACGCCATGAATGCCGTCTCATCGGCGTCGTCCCAGCCTTGTCTGGGCGTAAAGTCGAAGGCGCCGCTATATGCCCAATCATCCAAACCGGCCCGATTGAAATACGCCTCCGCGGCACCCGTCAGCACTGCAACGTGCACGTAACGTACGAGTTCAGGCGGGAGCCCGGCCAGCACACCCAGTACGCCTGGGGCCTGCGACTCGTCTGGATTCTGTGCCCAGCCAACATAGAGTGTTAAGAGTCGGAGAGTGTTTGCCTCGAATTGACCGGGGGTCGCGACCCATGCTTCCACGACCCTCCTGGTGGTCGCTACTTCGGTGAGGCCCGTCAGTAAGTTGAGCGGTGTGACAACGCGGGCGACGATACCTTCGGGTGCTTCCATGGCTCCTCTTCTCGTCGAGCTAATGGCCGAAACGAATAGCCGTCGGCCATTAAATCACACATAGGGCGAGCCAGCAATTATACTGCTTGCCAATCTTTCAGCTCAGGAGGAAGGAATCCTTGGTCGTGCTTAAAATCTGCCTCCCATTTATATCCCTGCTGATAGCCAAGGTCTTTCATAAGCCTAGTCGGAGCATTGCGCAAATGGAGTGGCACGGCAAGATTTGGGAAGTCGCGTGCCGCTGTCATTGCTTTGTACATGGCGTCGGCCGCTGTCCGCGACTTTTCGCTTTTGGCAAGTGCGATGGCGCAATGGAACAGATTATATTGCGCTTCTGGTAGCCCAATACGCTCAACCGCCTGGAAGGTGGCCACGGCCAGTGCTATGGCGCCGTTACCTGCCAGCCCAATATCTTCTGAGGCAAAAATGATCATGCGCCGGGCAATGAATTTGGGATCTTCGCCTGCTTGGATCATGCGTGCTAGGTAATATAGCGTGGCGTTCACATCGCTGCCGCGCATACTCTTTATGAAGGCGCTGATAATGTTATAGTGCTCCTCGCCATTTTTGTCATATCCGGGAATGGTGCGCTGGGCGGCGGTAGTAACCGAAGTTTTAGTAATCTTACCTTTATTCAGCTGGGCTGCGAGCTCCAGATTACCGAGTGCTACGCGGGCATCACCTTGGGCGAGCTCGGCCAACATATCTGCGGCGTCAGGCTGCAAACGTTTGGCCCAGCCTTGTTCTTTGGCGGCGCGGGCAATAATCGCCAGCAAATCTTCTTTGCTGTGGGGTCGTAAAACAAGCACGCGGCTGCGGCTTAAAAGCGGACGAATTACTTCGAAGCTTGGATTCTCGGTCGTGGCGCCAATAAGCGTAATAAGCCCGCTTTCAACGTGCGGCAAAAACGCATC
>DATIBT010000069.1:0-14159 GCA_035457345.1 Saccharimonadales bacterium (SeqCode)
TATGCGGAAGGCATGTTCTTAGAGACCGCACACACAAGCGACAAGGCGCCCGCTATCGTTAATGCTCAACTGGGTACTATATTTATGCCGGCGTGTCGCGCCAGATTTGCGCAAGAACGGCTTTCGGCCAGGGCGATTGGCGCAATCCATACTGGCGTAGCGGATATTTTAGGCACCTTTGATGAACGCTATGATCCTAAAGGTTTAGATAAGTATGCTGGCACTAAGCCCGAGCTGGTGACGCTTTCGTTGTTTGCTAGACTGGGGTCATTTGATTGGCTTGCTTATCCGGCGTCGCCCCGAGAAGAAACGAATAGCCTTATCGAGTTCAACCACGACAGCTATGTTATCCGTGGCGATATAAAAGTGCCCGTACAAGTTAAGCGCAAAAGCGGTCACAAATACGACCCAACAGTGGCCGTGGTGCGGTTTTATGAGATTATGCAACGGGTAAACGAGGAGCGCCGCCGGCGCACCGTACAGTTGTGGGGAAATAAACGCAGGCCGACTAAACCGCTCGAACCGCTTGGGTATAATGATTTTGCTGATCTGATTGTGCGCGAGGCAAAGGGCCAGTGGTTAAGCGAGCATGAGGCGTGGTTGCTTGAACTGGGCTCAATGGCGGCGGTAACAGAAGTGATGAAAAAAGAGCAAATTATCCAAAACCAACGGGGGATAGAGCGGATGGGCGGGTTGGCAATCGCCGCATAAAACCCTTTCCCTTATGCAACAGATGTGGTATTATCGTCATTGAATATTTTAGAAAATGTAAGTGAGAGTGACATGTTTGAACTAATCCAGGCCGTTAACAAGGCTCAACGCAAAGCCAAAGTTGTCGATGTTCGCACCGGCGACACTGTTCGCGTGCACCAAAAAATTAAAGAAGGCAACAAAGAGCGTGTTCAGGTGTTTGAAGGCGTTGTTATCCGCACCGACCGCAAAGATAGCCACACTAGCAGCATTACTGTCCGTCGTATTGCGAGCGGTGTAGGCGTAGAAAAAACTTATTTGCTTCACAGCCCGCTCGTTCTTAAAGTCGAAGTTACCAAGCGCAGTAAAGTCCGCCGCAAATACCTCAGTTATCTACGCCAACGCAGCGGTAAGTCAGCTCGCCTGAGCGCCGTAGACTTTGACCGCGAAAAGGTCAACCGCGCCAACCATGCTGCCGACGAAGAGATGGAACACATTAAAGAAGAACTCGCCGAACACCACGACGAATACGCCAAAGAAGAAGCTGCCGAACTCAAAGCGGCAACCGGCGACAAGAAATAAATCGATCCTACCATAAAACCACCCGTCTAGCCGGGCGGTTTTATGGTAGCCGACCGGAATAATGGCGTGGATATCCTGCGGGTGGTTCGTGGGCTTGCAAGCAGGCATCTAGGAGGGTAAGTGTCCGCCTGCCGAATCGTTCACTGCGGCCGGCTGGCTCAAACAGGCCGCTTATATTGGCAAAATGTTCGAATTGCCAATAAGTCACGCTGTCGCTAAAAATGATGCGGTCCGAGTAGTCTGATACTTCGCACGTGACGCCCCGGCTAGCAATGAATGCGGCGTCTTGTGGGCTATGCACCATAAAGCGGGCAGCGTTGATATGGGCAATGACGCCAAACCCTCGGTCCATGCCTTCGCGGCCGCGGCGGCTGGGACCCTTAAGGGAAATAAAAAGACTTGGGTCGGTATCAAATACGATAGGAGGGGTGAAACAAAGGGCTACTTCTTCGCATGCCGCAGAGTAATCGTAAGTAAAGGTTTCTGCGTTGGGTCCAGGAAGCCAGAGTTCATTGCAGACGGTGGCGACACGGTCCCGCAAGCGTCCGTGGGGTTGTTGCCATTCAGGGGTGCGGAAGTGAAGGTATGTATCGTACTGGGCGGTTTCTGACATGATTGTACCTCTATGATACAGTAGAAATAATGATTATCGGGGTAGATGAGGTTGGAAGGGGCAGTTGGGCCGGGCCGGTGTGCGTGGCTGCAGTCGCGTGGCCTGATGGGGTAATTGTTGATGGCCTAAACGACAGCAAGCAAGTGGCTGCCAAAAAACGCCCCTTGGTGGCGAGGCTTGTTAAGGAGCACGCCACAAGTATTGGCATAGGATGGGTTGCTGCTGCGGCTGTGGATAACATTGGGGTTGCGCGCGCACTGCAACATGCGGCACAATGCGCCGTAGCTGAGTTGGGCGACTTGCAAGCACCCATTGTGGTCGACGGCCGTGACCGCTTGCTCGGCGATATTCCTGCGCAGTACGTCATTAAAGCCGACACGACGGTGCCGGCAGTAATGGCGGCTTCAATAATTGCTAAAGTTGCAAGAGATACCTATATGCAAGAGTTAGATAAACAGTTTGGCAGATACCAATTTAGTAAACATGTTGGGTATGGGACAGTGTTGCATCGTCAGCTTATTGCTCAATTTGGCCCCTGTGAGCACCACCGTTTAAGCTACGCTCCGCTCAAAGCCTACGCTTCGTGAGTACTCGCATTGGCCGTATGGCCGAGCAGGCAGCCGCTGATTATTTGCAGCGGTATGGGTTTGAGGTGCTTGAACAAAATTGGCGTACTCGCTGGTGCGAAATTGATATTGTGGCAAAGCGTGGCGACACGATGTGTTTCGTTGAGGTTAAATACCGTGGACGGACAGATTGGGGGAGTGGGCTGGAATACATAACGCGCCGCAAGCTGCAACAAATGCATTTTGCTGCCGAGTTTTGGCTGGCGCGGCACCCCCATGCAGGAGGCGTCCGCTTGGTAGCCATTGAGCTTAGTGGCGAGCCGCCTAGTGTGACAGGATGGGTGCCTATTGGATAGCTGCCCTAATTTGTTTCGCGGCTTCGCCCATAGCCGGTTTTGCTTCTAAGAATCGGAGTGCACGCTCCACGACTTCACGGCCGTTAGCGTGTTCACGGATGACTAGCTTGCTTATGCCAATAAGCGCGTGCAGAGATGTCTCGTCGTGCGTGTTTGATTCGGCATATGTGGCAAATAGAAACAGCGTTTTGTCGGCATTTATGCGGCTTTTGCCTGGTTGTATGCGGCGGCCAACCCAGGCGGTCATGTCTGGTTTGTTCGCGAGTGCCGCCATGCAGGTGCGCCGCATGCCGTCAAACACTTGCAAGTAATGGTTGCGTTCAATAAGCATAATTGGCAGACTGTCACGAAGTGGTTCTGGTCTCATACCTACTGCGTCTTGTTGCGTTGCATAGCCAGGGTTCGAGCGCCAGACCTCCGCAAAGGTCGAAGGGTGCCAGTTGGCTTTGGCTAAGATGGGATCCATGAACGGGCTCATGCCAGTCATGCGAATATCGTCCAGGGCTATCCTTTCCAGGCGCCACTGCAAACCGCTGTCAGTCAGAAACCGGTATACCCACTTACACTTGTAGCCCTCTGCCAGTCCCGCAAGCAGTTCCCAAAGTGAACTGGTGCCAATGGTCTGGGGAAGTTTAGAAGCGCCCTCAGCTAAGCGGTCATAGAAGTTTTTTGGCTGCCCAGGAAAAAGCTTTATGAACTCGTGGTGAATGTATTGTAAAGCAATTTCTTGCGGATCAACCTCGGGCCTTAACACTTCAAGTGCTTCAGGTGTAGAGTGTTCTGCCACTACTTGGCCGCCTTGCTCTTTAAGTAGTCGGCTATGCCGGATAGGTCGCGTTCACGCCATAGTACGCGTGTTTCTATCTCTTCTATGCCTTGGCGAATAACCATTGCTATGTCTGACTCGTTAAGTTTTGGCTCAAAGAATGCCTTGTATTGTTCCAGTTCCTCGCGCGTGGCGAGCGCGCTGGAAGAGTATTTAGGAAAGTCAGCGTAATCGTGGCTATTTTTGAACTGTTTGGTGATCCAATCCCAGTTATTGATCATCCAGTCCCAAGCGGCGCTGCGGGCGTGCCGGTTACGAATAGTGTAAATGAACCAGTAGGCTAGATCCTGCGGCTTAACAAGTTTAGACGTAAAGAGCTTGGTGGCATCTTTGGCGAGCTCAGGGTCGCGCATGCTCGTCATGCCAACGGTTAGATTGACGCGTTCATCGGCAGAGCGGGCTGTTTTGTACCACTCAAGAAGACGCTCGTAGGCGGGACGGCCTCGTTCGCGCACAGCAACGGCGAACACAATACTGCGGAGCTCTGGTGCGGCAATAGCTTCGGGTTGCTGGGCGGCATCGAACATATTCAGTAAGTGGTCGATAACGGCCGGCACTTCAGCGTATGCCATGAGGCCGATAATAGAGGGGCGCAAGAGCTCGTCAAAATACGGCTCACCCGGTTTTTTATCCCAACCAAGGCGGTCATATTGTGCATGGACCAGCTGTGCAACGTATTTTTGCAGATGGGGTTTAATTGCTGGATCGTCATTGACGATGGTTCTAGCCGCACCTATGGCGCTGCTCATTGCCTGCCAAACCGGGAACGATGACTCGCTGGTATAGGCGGCTAATAGCTTGAGTACGTCTGCGGTGGATTGCACGCCCGCACGGGCGAGCGCAATGTTATCAATAAGCAGGCCCTGACGGTCAACTACTGGCAATTTGCCGTTCTTTACTTCCATGGCTATGGCATCTAACAGCGCTCCCTGATAATGGGTGTGGTAAAAGCCCGTATACCCACGATTGATGATGACTGGCTGTGCGGCTGCAGCAAAGCTTGCCTGTTTAGTTTGTAAGAGTTCGTCTGCTATCTCGTCGCTCAGCAGGGGAAGCGGCCAGACGGTTTCATTATTTGCTGCTTGTTTTGCATTGGCATAAAAACGACGTTGCTCGATGGCTACGGTGGTGGGGGTAGGCGAGGCTACGCTTACTACTGGGTGGCCCGGCTGCTCAATCCAGCGTTTCATAAATTGACTGACGTCTTTACCGGAAGCCTTGTCGAGTGCGGCCCAAAGATCATCTGCGCTCGTATTGCCGTATTTGTGTGCTGCCATGTACAGGCGCAGGCCGTCGCGAAATACGTCTTCACCTAAGTAGCCTTGGAGCATGCGAATGAGGCAGGCCCCCTTCGCGTACACAATAGCGGGGTCAAATAAGCTGTGCAATTCATCTGGATGCTTCACAGGTTGCCGCACCGCCTGGACGTTAGCAAGCCCATCGCGATTGAACGCATATTGCTGTTCGCTGGCGCCGAACGAATCCCATATTCGCCACTCTGGCATAAGCTTGTCGACGCCATAGTGCTCCATCCATTTGGCAAAACTTTCATTTAGCCAAAGGTCATCCCACCACTTCATGGTGACTAAGTTGCCGAACCACTGGTGAGAGAGTTCGTGCATAACGACTGCTGCGACCCATTCTTTAAGGTCGGCGGAGGAATTCTTTTCGTCGAACAGCATGGCATTTTCGCGGAAGGTAATGAGACCCCAGTTTTCCATGGCACCGGCTGCAAAATCAGGCACGGCTACCAAGTCGCATTTTGGCAGCGGGTAGGTTGTCCCAAAAAAATTGTCTAAAAATTCTAAACTGCGAGCGGCAAAATCGAGGGCAAATCTGGTGTGTTCTACGTTGTCTGGTGTGGCATAACAGCGTACGAGTACGCCATTTTTGTTTGTCATTTCGGTATAGCTAAGCTCGCCGAATACAAATGCCAGCAGGTAGGGGCTCATTTTGGGCGTGGGTTCAAATGACGTAACGAGCGCGTTCTGTTCTTTGCGACTCTGCCTAACCGGTGTATTACCAAGCACGGTGACGCCGAATGCAGTAGTGAGAGTCAGGTCAAATGTTGCTTTTGCCAGCGGTTCGTCGACACAAGGGAATGCCTCACGCGCATAATGGCTCTCCAGTTGGGTCATTATGAGCTCTTTGTTTTTGCCGTCGTGCTTGAAGTAGCAAGGGTAAATACCATGCATAGGGTCGGTTATTGCGCCTTCAAATCCAATAGTAACGACGTGTTGGCCTTTGGCTAATTCACCTGTGGCGGTAAATGCCATTTCATCATCTTTGCCAGCTTTCCATGTCGCTTCCTTGCCGTCGATAGTAGCACTGGTAATAGTGAGGTCTTTGCTGTGCAGGATAATTTCGTGCCCCAATTGCAGAAGTACGCCGTCGATGCTGACAGTCCCGCTAAATTTGCGGTCAGTTTGTTTGGTAAAATCCAGCGAAAGCGTGTAGGTGTTCGGTGTAAATAGTGTGGTGAGTTGTCGTACGGCTTTAGTCATATATTTAGTGTACCCCATATGTGGGAGGGTAAGTGTATTGACATTTATGCATAAGTATTATAATATAATCATAATCCGAAGCAGGGTCCTGCGTCGGCACGCACCCTGCACAACTCCAGACCGGAGGAAACCATGAACTTGTTCTTCACACTCTTCGTCAACTTCTTCACGCGCAACCGCACGGTGGCCAAGCGGCTCGGCGCCCTTTCCGGGGCGTTGTCCCACATCAACCACCAGCGGGAGCTGCTCGCCGAGGCCCTTCGGGTCGCGATCGAGCAGGGTTCTCAGGCGGAGCTGCCCGAGCAAGTCGCGCACATTGGCGACGGCATCACGCTGGTTGTCCAGTTCCACCCCAACGACCACCACGACCGTATGACGGTGCTGGCGCAGACCACGCTCACTGACCCGAACTACCTGCTCGTCGAGATGATCCGTCAGGCGCTGGCCAACGACATCGCCCACAACGGGCTCGGTGCCCGGGAGGTGCTCGACGGCGGACGCCGCGGCTACCTCATCACGGTCAACGGCGCCACGCACGATCTCGTGGACCAGTACCGCGCCTCGCGGTGGCCGAAGACCAGCCGCTGACAACAAGCTTCATGGGCCGAACGCACACGCACTTTCATGCGCCGGCGTTCGGTGTACAAGTGTAGGGTGCGTTCAACCCATGAAATTATTATCTTCCGGCTAGTAGGCCGGTTTTTTTGTATGGCGAGTGCGCCACAAGGCTGCAGCAATCTGTTGTTCGGGGGTATAATGGCTCGGCACCTACTAGTGAGGAAGGCACATGACTGGCCGAAGTATTGAGGAACTAAACCAGCGGTGGGAATCGCTGGCTTCAAGCGACATGCCCGAGGTCATGAAGTGGCTGAGGGACATGCTACGGGCGTGCGAGGCCGAACGCGTGGAGGTTCCCAACCGGGACCATGTGGCCAGCCGTATTGGCATGGCCTACCACATTCTGCCGGACCCCGACCTCTCGACGAGCATACCGGTCGATGCAGAAGAGCGGACGCGCTGGATCCTGGCCCTGTGTGTCAACACGCTGATCGCCCCAGGTATCAACATGTATGGCATTACGGCATTCGCCGCCGATGCATGGCTGAACGAACACGGCCACGGCGACAAGCAGTAGGTAGTGGAGTGCCGCACGCCGGCACTCCACAAGCTTCTTTACAATGTGCCCTGGAGTGCTATAATGAATTCGTACTCATCCGGCCGGCAGGTCGGATTTTTGCATAAAAGGAGCAAAGATATGCATGATCTCAACTTAAAACAATTAGCCCTCTCGATCCGTCAGATCGCTGAGGAAAAAAATCTGCCCGAAGAAACGGTGCACGATATTATTGAACAGGCCATTGCCGCAGCCTACCGCCGCGACTTTGGTGACCGCGAGCAAGAAGTCCGCGCACAGCTAAACGCTAGCAGCGGCAAAGTAAAAGTATTTATCAGCAAAGAAGTTGTCGACGATGTTGTTGACGACACTTTTGAAATTTCTCTGGCCGACGCCAAGAAGCTCGACAAGGACGCAGAGATTGGCGGTACGGTTGAGACAACCGATGAGCCAACTATCTTTGGTCGCGTTGCCGCTCAAACTGCCAAGCAGGTCATTCTGCAAAAATTGCGCGAAGCCGAACGCGAAGTCGTTATGGACGAGTACGCCGACAAAATCGGCACTGTTATTACTGGTACGGTGCAGCGTGTTGAGCCACGCGTTGTACGTGTTGAACTTGGCAAAGCGACCGGTATCATTCCACAGAGTGAACAAATTCCCGGTGAATACTACGGTATCGGTAGCCGCGTTAAGGCCTATCTCAAAGATGTTGAGCGCGGCAACCGCGGTCCGCAACTTATTTTGAGCCGCGCCAACGAAGCTTTCATTGAGTACCTCTTCCGCCAAGAAGTGCCAGAAATGGACAGTGGCGCCGTTGAGATTAAGGCAATTGCCCGCGAAGCTGGCAAGCGCACTAAAATTGCCGTTTACAGCACGGTGCCTGGTGTGGATCCGGTCGGTACCTTTGTCGGTGGCCACGGCACCCGTGTGCAGGCGGTCATGAATGAAATTGGTGACAATGAAAAGATCGACATCATCACTTTCAGCGATGACCCGATCACCTTCATTACGAATGCGCTCAGCCCAGCCGAAGTCCAAAAAATTACCCTGGACACCGAAAATCAGCATGCCAAAGTGCAGGTTGATCCTGACCAGCTGAGCATTGCCATTGGCCGTGGCGGGCAAAATGTACGATTGGCTTCACGGCTGACGGGCTATGAGCTCGACATTGAAGCTGGCCAAGCTGGTGGCATGAGCAGCAAGGAAGCCGCACCTAAGGGTGGCGCTCCCCGTGCTGGCGCACCTGGCCGTAAGAACGTAGAGGACTCTCTGCTAGCGGCCATCGAAGAAACTAAAGAGACGACTGAAGAGAAATAGGTCTAAAGATAAATCAAGCCCGGGCTAGCGATGTGCTAGTCCGGGCTTTTTGGTGGGCTAGCGGGAATCGAACCCACTGGCTGTTTGCCTTGCGGCGCACAGTGCTCCCTGTTGAGCAATAGCCCTGCCATGCTACCCGCGCCAGGTCGTTAGATCGATCTTGTGCGCATCTCGCTCGAGAAGGGTGAGCGGGTAGTGCTTTTGTTGGGTGTCGAGGGTCCGCTCGACCTGTGCCGGTTGTCCGTCTTCCCCTGAGGTCAGTTCGACCCGTCTGATGAAGACCGTCTTGCGTTTTCTTTCAATGCCCACGATGATATACGTGTCACCGGCCCAGAAAATGACATCATTGACCTCGATACCCAGTTCGCGTATTGCCACATCGTTGGCGGTCGGCACCAGCATGCTGAGTGCGTCACCGGCCTGCTTGAACGTGGCTTCTGCGGGCGGCTCGCCGTAGTTGAGGTATCGCATGACGCTCTTTAGAAGCGACATTTGCTCTGCCGTTGCGGGCGAGTTGTCGATTGCCTTGTACAGTTCCGTCGGGCTCAGCCGCTCAGGGTTCTTGACTCCGAGTGACCTTGCTAGACGTAGCTGTTCTTCGGATGGCGCAGCCATTCCGCGCTCCCTTCGCTAGGTTAGTATATTATAGAATGTAATTATGAATTTTAAAATAGCGATTATATACCTTGGCACTCTTGCACGCTGAGTGCTAAATGCCTATAATAAACCTACACACTTTGAACTTGGGAAGGTAAAATATAGATGATGCCTACAGGCGACTTATACGAATTCGTAAATCATTTGACCGACAACGCACGGTCCAGCCTGCAGCATGCCGATAATATCGCTCGCAGCCTTGGGTCGGCGTATATTGGCACTGAACATATTCTTTTGGGGGTATTAAGCCAAGACTCCTCTGTTGCTGCTAAATTACTGAGTAGTAGCGGCGTTACACTGGACCGCGCACGTCTTGCGCTCAATTTGACGCCACGGGCGCTTGTGGTAAGTACGGGCGCAAAAGGCCTTAGTGAAACCGCAAAGCTCACGCTTAAGCTAAGCTGGGACATTGCTCAGGAATTTAATCAGGACTTTTGTGGCACCGAGCACATTCTGTACGGCATGCTCACCCAAAAGAATGCGCGCGCCACCGTTCTTTTACGCGACATGAACGTCGATGTGGACCAATTGACCGGCGAACTTGAGCAATACCTTGGCCACCAGCAAGGCGACTACGATGCCGGAGCCAACAATACCCGTACTTCACGCCGGCCACAAAAACGCAGGCAAACTGCGCTTGACTATTTTGGTACTGATATTACCGAGAAAGCCCGTAGCGGTGAGCTCGACCCCGTTGTTGGCTGCGATGCACAAATTAAACGCATGATCACTATTTTGGGCCGCCGCACTAAAAATAACCCCGTACTTCTGGGGGAGCCTGGCGTGGGCAAAACCGCCATTGTTGAGGGGCTTGCCCAGCGCATTGTGAACGAAGAAGTGCCCGAACACCTCATGGATAAGCGCGTGTATACGCTCGATCTTGCCGGCATGATCGCTGGCACAAAATACCGCGGTGAATTTGAGGAACGGCTCAAGAAGTTAGTTGAAGAAATTCAGGGTGACAAGAACTTGATTGTCTTTATAGATGAGTTGCACCTGCTAGTTGGTGCTGGCGCGGCAGAAGGTGCAATTGACGCCGCAAACATGCTTAAACCTGCACTCGCCAGGGGTGAGCTGCGCATGATTGGCGCAACCACGCTCGATGAATACCGCAAGCATATAGAAAAAGACGCCGCGTTAGAGCGCCGCTTCCAGACCGTGATTGTACCCGAGCCAAACGTTAAGGAGACACAGGCAATTTTGCGTGGCCTCAAGCATCACTACGAGGAGCATCATGGGGTTGAAGTGGCAGATGAGGTACTCGACAACATTGCCGAGCTCGCCAAGCGCTACATTAATGACCGCTTTATGCCCGACAAAGCCATAGACGTGCTCGACGAAACCGCCGCGCAAGTAAAAGTTGACCGCGGTAAGGCGCCAGTTATGGCTCGTAAGCTCGCCCGCGAACTCAAACAAGTGACGGAACGCATGGAGCAGGCGGTCGAAGCAGAAGATTATGAGCGCGCTGCTCACTACAAAACTCGTATGAGCCAAATTAACGCCAAGCTCAGTGAATTTCGTAATAAATCGCAGTCCCAACAAAAGCTCAGCATTACCGATGAAGACGTAGCTCGTACTATCGCTCAGATGACCGGCGTACCAGTAGAAAAGGTGATAAAATCTGAGGCTAAGCACTTACTAAACCTCGAGCAGCATCTTGGCAAGCACATTATTGGGCAGGCCGACGCGGTGAAGGCTGTATCGCGGGCGATTCGCCGCAACCGCAGTGGCATAAACGATGAACGTCGTCCGATTGGCTCATTCCTGTTTATGGGCCCGACTGGCGTGGGCAAGACCGAGCTCGCCAAACAACTTACCCGCGAGATATTTGGCACTGAAGACGCACTCATTAAAATTGATATGTCCGAATTTGCCGAGCGCCACACCACAAGCCGTCTGGTGGGCGCGCCCGCTGGGTATGTTGGGTATGACGACGCAGGCCAATTGACAGACAAAATCCGTCGCCGCCCGTACAGCCTAGTGTTGTTCGATGAAATTGAAAAGGCCCATCCAGAGGTGTTCAACATCCTCTTGCAAATTCTGGAGGACGGCCGCTTGACCGACGCCAAAGGCCGGGCGGTAGACTTTACTAATACCATTGTCATACTAACTAGTAACCTTGGCGCCGAAAAAATGCAGCGCGAAGCCAATCTTGGATTCCGCGCCACAAGCCGCGAAGACCGTGATAAGCTTGAGGATCTCCACGAGCAAAACCGTGACGCCGCTATGGCCGAGCTCAAGCGCATGATGCGTCCTGAGCTCATTAACCGGCTGGACAACATTGTGGTCTTTAAGGCGCTGACTAAACAAGAGGTTAAGACTATTCTTGACCTTGAGCTCAGCAAACTCCTCAAACGCTTGCACCGTCAGCGCGTTGCTGTGCGTTTGAACGCCGCTGCTAAGGGTGTGCTCCTAGAAAAGGGGTATGACCCGCAAAATGGTGTGCGTCCCTTGCGCCGCGTTTTACAAGACACTATCGAGGATGAAATTGCTGCAGGATTACTCTCTGAGCGTTACAATAAGGGTGACGTGATTGAAGTAACAACCAAAAAGGGTGAGCTTGTCTACGCGGTCAAGCCTGAATAGTGGGTAATGGCTCGGCGCACATGGGCAATCGTTAACGTTGTGATATCGCTGGCAGTGCTTGCTGGCGGGTTGTGGGCGTTCTGGAATATCCAGTCCATTGTGGATTGGTGGCGGCTCATGCAGTACAAACCGGCCGCTGCTATCGTGCAACTGGCTAACGAGACAACCATGATTGGCCGTGGCCGCGATATGTTTTACGTTTCTGACCCTCAGATAGAGGCGCGCGACGCTTTTAACCAGCACTGCAGCGACCATGGCGCTGGCGAGCAAGGTGCGGTACTTGGTTGCTATGTGCGCCAAAGCATCTATATCTTTAATGTTAATGACCCGCGTCTACCCGGCGTTAAAGAAGTGACTGCCGCGCATGAGATGCTTCACGCAGTGTACGACCGGCTTGATAAACCTACAAAGGATCGCCTTAACGCATTGCTCCAGGCTGAATTTGACAAGCGCAAAGATGACGCCGACTTACAAGAAGTGGTTGCTCTCTACCAAAAAACGGAACCGGGCGAGCTGCTTAATGAGATGCATTCGATACTCGCGACCGAATATACTGGATTATCGCCTGAACTCGAGACATACTACAAGCAATATTTCACCGACCGCCAAAAGGTGGTGAGTTATGCCCAGGGCTATAAGCAGGTCTTTAAAGATTCAAAGACACGGGTGGAGAATTACCAAAAGCAACTCGATGCTTTAAAACAGCAAATTGATACCAATAATGCTCAACTTAAAAATGAATATGCGGCCATACAGAGCGAAAGTTTGCGACTCGATGCGCTGCGCCACAGTGATCCCGCTACCTACAATCAACAGGTATCGGCTTATAATGCCCGCGTCACTGCCTATAATAATCATATAAAAACCACGCAGGCGCTTGTGAACCAGTACAATGCGATTATTCCCAAAATTAAAAGTGAGGTCGCATTGCAGGCAGACCTCAATAATAGTCTTGATAGCAACTATCAGCCCGTCTCACCCAATTAAAAAGCGCTAAGTGCTGAAAAGGGAATGGGGCCCGGCGGGGTGAGCCGCCGGGCGCAACGGCGGGAGCCGTCCTCCAATCATCGTTCCTTACTGCTCAGCAGGCGCAAGACCGCGCCTTCGGGATCTGCCGCCTCGCCATTGGCGATCATTGCCAATGCTCGGCTTGTGTAACCCTCCAGTTGGCTTTCGGCGACGCCGGCAGCGCGCAGGCTTGCTCGAATTTGGACGGTCAGGTTTGAGTAGGGCGGTCGTTCAGAGCTAGGCTCGTTTGCCATGGTTCCTCCACAGAAGGCGGATTGGTGTATACTTTTATATCACATACTATCAATTCTTACAATTTCACTTATGGATAAGATGCAGTACAATGCAAAGGTACTTATGCCGAAAAAACCAGTCAGTCAATTTGTTTGCCAGCAATGTGGTGCCGTACGCGCAAAATGGGCGGGGCGCTGCGATAATTGCGGTAGTTGGAATAGCTTTGTTGAACAAATAAACGAGGCAGTGGGCACCAACGCGGTATCTACGAGCAAGGGGAAACCGCTTAGCCCGGTCGCCATTGGCGAGGTCGCCCCAAGCGATCAAAAAGGTCGCATTGCCACGGGGCTGCCAGATGTCGATTTGGTGCTTGGCGGCGGCATTGTACCTGCGAGCGTTATGCTCATTGCTGGCCAGCCTGGCATTGGTAAATCAACCCTCCTCATGCAGCTGGCGTATCTGACAGCCAAAACATTGCCGGTGTTGTACGTCAGTGGCGAGGAGTCGGCAGGACAAGTAAAAGTGCGGGCCACGCGGCTTGGGGCGAGTCATGAGAATTTGCATTTAGTTTCATCGACGTCGGCCGATGACATTGCGGCGACTATTCGTGGGGGGAAGTACCAGCTTGTTATTGTTGACTCAATCCAGACACTCGCAATGGAGTCGCTTAGTTCGGCACCCGGCAGCGTGGGGCAAATTACCAATTCGTCTAACTTGCTTACACAGGCAGCTAAGGCGACTAACACGGCGCTTGTGTTGGTTGGTCATGTTACCAAAGAGGGAAGTATTGCCGGGCCAAAAGTGCTGGAACATATGGTAGATGTGGTGCTCAATTTGGAGGGTGATCGTTACGGTGGGTTTAAGGTATTGCGGGCTATTAAAAATCGCTATGGCTCAACCAACGAGGCAGCAATTTTTGAAATGAGCGACGAAGGCCTGACTCCTGTTGAAAACCCCTCGGCCGCCTTATTGGAAGAGCGCTTAAGCAGTGATGGGTCGGTAGTATTAGCCACTCTCGAGGGTAATCGTCCGTTGCTTGTGGAAATCCAAGCACTGGTAAATAAGACCAACTTCGGGTATCCTAAGCGCACAGCCTCGGGGTTCGA
>DATIBT010000070.1:0-4000 GCA_035457345.1 Saccharimonadales bacterium (SeqCode)
CCACAATAAAGGCTGCAATTGTCTCGAACCCTGAGAGCGAAAAACCGTAGTAGCGGGCTGTCATGTAGACAATCAGTACTAATATAAAGGCGCACACGCTACCTGCCAGTATGGCATTGGGCCGAGCCACGGTGTTGCCAATCACGTCGCTAGTCTTTTCGACGGTCTTGTTGTGGATAACTTTACTAAATATGCGCTCGGGGGCGCTAAGCTCACGATTCACTGAGTCCATAGTCTCGCTGAAACTTTTGTCACGACTATGCTCACCGGTAAATACTGGGGCATCTTGTTTTGCCTCATGCTCATGAGGACGATATTCTTCTGTAGTTTTGGCCTCTTTTTCAGCTTCTGCTCGGGCGTCGTGTTCGGCTTGCGATTCTGGGTGTTCGTATTTGTGTTCGAGTTGCTCTTGCAACTCTCGAGAACGTTCGGCCGCAGCCTTTTCTACTTCAGATTTCTCAACACTGCCAGTGTGTATTTCGGGGTTTGCCATAGTTAGATAGTACCAAAGTTGAAGTCTTTACGTATAAGCTTAATTTCTTTATTCATTTGTCGGCTGCGTGCGTAGAAGTAGGTGACCACCATGAGCAGGGTTGCACCAAACAGTATGTTTTCCCCGGCGCCAGTAGAGGGTAGTTGGTGGACAGTGGATTCTACGGCTTTCGGTGCTGGACAATCCATATTTATATCTATTGTATTGCCATAGGAGTTGGTCATGACGCAGTTGTAAGCGGCAGGGTTATTCGCAGCGCGGGGCGTGCTCGGTATTGTACTCTTGACCTGAACTACAAAGGTTCTCACATCAGTTTGCTGAGGGCCAAGTTTTACATCCCCCCAACTGAGGATGTGGCTCACTTGATCAAAACTACCGCCGTTACCGGCCATCTCAAGGTTGGCATAATCAAGTACGTCATCTAAGTTTTCGCTAACTGGGGTGGTGACGGTGCCGCTGCCTACATTCGTTGTGTATATAGTGTACTCAATGCGGTCGGAAGCTTTTGCGGTTGCGCTCGCAGCGGTAGCGACATTTTGTGTCAAGTTGCGTGCTTCTTTGGAATGGCTAATTTGCGGTCTGCAATTTTCCTCATCTTTTATCCAGATACCACTATCATAAGGACAGGGCCTGCAATTTTCATCTGTGGCGAGAATGCTTGCATTGTATTTGCATTTATCGGGTGGAGAAACGGTAAGAGTTTTGGTGCAGTCGGTAGATTCTTTGTCGCCGATAGTTGTTTTTGCAATAACTTTAGCGGTGTATTCGCCTGGCAGCTTTATTTCTGCAGTATCCACACTCGCAAGTTCTGCGGCAGTTGCGATTGTCTTCTCGTAGACTTTCTGACCGTTTTTATCAGTGACTATGAAAGAGTAGCCGGCGATTTTCGCTCCTTGCTCTGCATGTGCTTTGGCGGTCATCGAAATGTGAGTACGGTCGATATAGCGTATTGCTAACTCATTGCATTGAGCAATAGGTGTCTGCACGGGGGCGCAGTTACCCGGTATACTCACCGTGTTATCGAACTGCACGTTTGGTTGATTCCAGCCGGGTAGCGGCTGCATAACCGCCCAGACAGTCGTGGCCTTGGTTGATTTTTGATACTGCTCAGGCACTGCAAAGCTAAAGCCGTGCGAGCTACCGACCGGCGACGTTGGTGCTGCTTGGTCGCTCATAATGGGTCCGTATTGCTGCCCTTTGCCAGGAGGCCCATTAAAGTACAAGTAAACTTTAACCTTAAGGTCACTTTGGCGTTCATCGTACGCATACCCCTGCACAGATTTACACGTGGCTGCTACAAAATGGCCTTTTGGTAATTTTTGAACACTTGTTTTGATTTGGAAATTGCCACATTTACGCATGATGGCAAACCAACCAACACTTGGGGCATTGCCCACGAAGGCATCATAGCAATTAGTCGTATGATTAACGCTGTCAAAACGGTAGAGGGGCACGGAATAGAAGGTGGAAAAGCCGCCCGTTTGCTTTGGCACGTTATGAACCAAGGTGCCCTCAGCCGCTGAATAGTGTTGCTTGCGGCCAAAGCTTACAATATTTTTGTCGCTTGAGCAGATGTAGACATATTTAGTGTCCATTGCGGCCAAGTTGGCTCGCTTGATACCAAAGTAGTCCATAAAATCTTTGAAATCATTCTGTCCTTTAGCGCCCGCATCGTAGACACTCAGTATGTCTTGCACGCTGCGTACACCACCCGGTATAACGTCTGAGCCGCTGCTCGCTAATGCTTGCTCGGGCGGCGTGAACACTGCGAACGATTGCACAATTAAAGCCAGGGCGGTGAATATGAGACCTAGCCGCCTGCTAAATTGTTCCTTACGCAATCGTTTTGCATAGAAACCGAGTTGCCCAACCAATGCCGGACTATAGGGCAGGTTGGAAACAAGTTTCCGAAACATTTTTGTTTTTGACTCCTTAATCTTAAATTTAGCATAACTTTTATGTTCAATACAAGTAGTTGCATGGAATAATCTTTGCAGGGTATAATATAGGTAACTTGTAAATCCTGATTTTCGGAGTGAGGGGAAATGGCCAAACAAACACAGACGTCTAGCTATGACGCCAGTCAGATCCAAGTGCTCGAAGGACTCGAGCCTGTTCGCAAGCGCCCGGGTATGTACATCGGTAGCACTGGATATGATGGCGTACACCATTTAATTAAAGAGATTGCCGATAACTGTATCGACGAAGCAATTGCTGGTCACGCAAGCAAAGTAGAGATAACCTTGCTTGCTGACGGCGGCGTACGCGTTACCGATGATGGTCGCGGTATTCCAGTCGACATCCACCCTAAGACGGGCAAGAGCACGCTTGAAACTGTTCTGACCGTTCTGCACGCCGGTGGTAAGTTCGGTGGCGGCGGCTACAAAGTGTCGAGTGGTCTGCACGGTGTGGGGTCGAGCGTTGTAAACGCGCTTTCCACTAAGCTTATTGCCGAGGTCCGTAAGGATGGCAAACTGTACCGCCAAGAATATGCAACTGGCGTACCCCAGGGCGACCTAAAGGAAGTAGGGAAAGCAGAAGGTAGTGGCACTTCGATTACCTTTTACCCTGACGCAACTATTTTTGAAACAGTTACGTTGGACTACAAATGGGTGCTCGACTACCTGCGGCACCAGGCATACCTGACAAAAGGCGTTCACGCTTCAGTTGCCGACGAGCGCTCAGGTGAGCGATACGCTTTTTACTTTGACGGCGGCATTAAGTCATACGTTAAGCACCTGAATATTGGAAAAGAAATTGTTTCAGACGAAATTTTTTATATTGAGCGCCAGGTTGAAGACACTATGGTTGAGATTGCCGTCCAGTATACCGATGCCTACGTGGAGACTGTTAAGGCGTTTGCAAACAATGTATTCAACCCCGATGGAGGTACGCATTTAGTTGGCTTTCGCACTGCCCTGACACGTGTATTAAATGACTATGCGCGTAAGAATGGCATTCTAAAAGAAAAGGAAGAGAACCTAACGGGTGATGATGTCCGTGAAGGTCTGACGGCAATCATTCTTGTTAAGCTGCCAGATCCACAGTTCGAAGGTCAAACCAAGAATAAGCTTGGCAACCCGCAAATCCGGCGCTACGTAGAGCAGGTAATGAACGAGTGGTTTGCTTACTTTTTAGAAGAGAACCCATCAACTGCCAAGAAAATTATCGGTAAGTCATTGCTCGCTGCCCGCGCCCGTAAAGCTGCCCGTGCTGCCCGCGAAAGCGTGATTCGCAAGGGCGCGCTGGATGGCATGTCGCTTCCTGGCAAGCTCGCTGACTGTTCAAGCAAGGACCCGAAGAACTCAGAGCTCTATTTAGTAGAGGGTGACTCGGCCGGAGGCTCAGCCAAGAGCGGCCGTGACAGTAAAACACAGGCTATCCTCCCGCTGCGCGGTAAGGTGCTGAACGTTGAGCGCGCTCGCCTCGATAAAATGCTCGCTAACAACGAAATAGTTAGCCTTATTAAGGCATTGGGCGTAGGGATAGATGAACAGTTTGATATGC
>DATIBT010000071.1:0-5232 GCA_035457345.1 Saccharimonadales bacterium (SeqCode)
TTGTTAAATGACAATATATAGTCATGGTATGTCCATTTTGTTTGCACAAGAAGACAAATGTTTATAATTCACGAAAAGGCTCCCGCCTAAATGTTACCTGGCGTCGAAGGCAGTGTAGCGCCTGCCGGGGTCAATTCACCACCTACGAAAGCGCAGAGCCAGGCTCAATCCTCACTGTCCGCGACGGCCGTTCACTGATACCGTTTTCCCACAGCGCCCTACTAATCACCCTGCTACGGGCTTGCGACCACCGCCAAGACTTGGACGAGGCGGTACCTTACCTATGCGAAACCATCGAGCAGAAACTTTACACCCTATTACCGAACCGCAATGAAAAAACTATAACAAAGAACGATATCATACAGACAACTACCGAGGTCTTAAAAAACTATGACCCAATTGCATACGTTAAGTACATGGGAACATATCAACATCAATTAGACGCCCCTACGCTCCGTCGGGCGCTGAGGCGTAAAGAGTAGCTATTTTTTGACGGCCTTAACGGTTACATCGAACTTATCAAGATACTTGCCGAGCACCAGCCGCGTCTGCGAATATACGGCCGCCGCAGAACCGTAACAAATACTAACGACTGGCATGATGAGCCACTGCAGCAACATAAAGATATTACGTCGGCGCTTGTAGCGTACCGGACGCGGGGGCAGCATCTTAAAAGTAAGATATACCGTAATAAACAAACCAAACATGGCAACGAATTGCAGCTGACTGGCAATCTGCGGCAGTTCATGCGCAACGATGCTTCTGCTCGCTTCCTGATTAATAATCAAAGGAGCCCATGCGCCAAAAGTAATGATTATAGGAGCTGTGGCCCAACTTACATGACTCTCAAGTAGGCGTAGAAAGCGCGGCCAAAAACTCCAAAACGAAATATTACTACGAAGCCCCTTATCCCCCACATATGCTACATCTGAAGCGCCATAAGCCCAACGTCGCAGCTGCAGGAACTGAGCCTTAATAGTCTTAGTATAGGTTTCTGCCAATACGGCGTCTTGGTAGACCGGAACATAAATAGGTGTCACCTCATACTCACCGTCAAAAGCAAAATAGCTACGCCAGTATTGGTGACCGTCTTCGACTATCGTGCGTGTGCTCCAAAAATCGGTCTGTATGAGCGACGCCATGCCCTGTGAATGCGAAGCAAAATTGCGCAACATATGCGGCCTCATTGAATTAATTATGGTCCAAAACGAGTTACCCGTAGCGAGAACGCGCATAGGCGCCGGTACGTCCCAGATATTATTCAAAAACAACGCTATAGGCTGATATGCCCGATGCTGACGGTTTGGATCAATAATATAGGCGTACATAGCATATGCCAGGTATTGTGGATGGGGACGATTATCGGAGTCTAATGTAGTAACAAGCACACGGTCAGGATCGATATGTTTATTTTCCAGCAATGTTTGCAAGTAACGACCAGCATACGTAATATTTCCACCTTTACCAATTACCTCATTGGGCATATCACTGGGGTGGCCAACCGCAGCAGCAAAGCTACAGCGTCTTCCAAACCGCTCGGCCAACTCCTCTGCGAGCTTCTTGTTGGGGCCGCGTTCTTCGTAAGCCAGTATAAGAATAAGCTGTTGCATGTCATAATTGCTCGCAAATAATGCTTCAAGGGTAGGTATTAGCACTTCTCTGGACTCGTTGTATGTTGCAATTATGACCGCATTAAATGTTTCGCTTGGTTTCATGTAGCTGTTCGGCTCATTGGCTATACGCTGCAGGTTATCAATATGCTGCGGAAGCATCCAGGACCGGTTACTGCGGATCTTATGATGCGCTTCAAGCGAAGTGTTAGGATCTTCGAGTTCTCTTAACCGCTCATACCAATCCAGCTTACGCGCACGCTCTAAAAAGTTGTAACCCTGGATAGTACGATATGCCATACCGATTGCCTTAATGAAAAACATGATAATATAGCCAACAATAAAAATTGCCGCCCATAGCGGGTTAAGAAGGCTCAGTACGACTGGCAAGGCTATGAAGAAGTATGTCAGAAATCCTGGCAGCATTTCCAAAAATCGGTATCGGGCCGTTCGCTTCCCTACGGGAATCTCGATGTCTGTCATACGGCAGGAGCAAGATTAAAGGTCGCGTTGGCGATAAGCGCTGCCATCACAAGCAAAAAAATGCTTAACCCCAGAAAACCTAAACTCAACAAACGGTTTATTTGGTAAATTTTGACTGCCAGAAAGACATTTCCTACAAGTAGTGCAATGGCAAAGCCCATGTAGCTATATTGTGTGTACCATTGGTCACGTTCTATGTTACTTTGACCATATGCCGTGTACCGAACTGGTACCTGGATATCACTAGAGTGGACGCGCAATACTGTTGTAATAATTATAAATATTGTAATAATAGCTACGGCTAATAGTAGGGCAATTGCCATTCTATCTTTGGTGATCGCTAACCAATCTGCTCGTCTTATCATAAAAGCGTTACTACTTATCAGTCAGTATACACTACTTGGTGCGAGTACTGGGAATCGAACCCAGCGCTCAGCCTTGGGAAGGCTGCATATTAACCACTATACGATACTCGCCCATGGAGCCACCTATCGGATTTGAACCGATGACCTACGCTTTACGAAAGCGCCGCTCTGCCAGCTGAGCTAAGGTGGCATGACAATAGCTGAAAGCAATTATATCAGATTGGGACTACTTAGGAAGAGCCCACAAGCTGCTATGATTGTGATATGAGCGATTACGACAAAGTCCGACGGCAATACAAACCAACCAATATTAAAATCCTATTCATCGCCGAATCACCACCGCCTGAAGCCGGCGTTCAAAGCAGCCGTCACTTTTACCGCAGCGAGAAGGTGCGCAAAGACGACCGCCTATTCGTTAATACAATCAAGGCACTCTTCCCCGATGCCGCAAATCTAACCGAAGCACTCATTGAACCAGAAAAAGAGAAGTGGCTCCAGCGTTTTAAGGCCGCAGGCTACTACATGATTGAGGCCCTCATACAGTCGCAAGCCCATGAAGTCACCAAAGAGGAACGTCAGAAACGCATAAAGGACACGCTGCCTGATCTCATAGCCCGAGTACATGAACTTGCAGCGCCAGAAACCAACATAATCCTCATAAAATCGAATGTATTCGAGGTTGCCGCACAACCGCTACGGGCGGCCGGCTTTAAGGTGCTCAATACCGAGCTCGTCGACTATCCTGGCCGCTTCAACCAAAAAGATTATAGAGAGAAGCTACGTCGTCTAACGACAGCATTCCAATCCTAGCCAGCATAAGAAAAAACCACCACAAGAGTGATGGTCTTTTCTTGGCGGGCCCGACCGGATTCGAACCGGCGATCTCCTCCGTGACAGGGAGGCGTGATAGGCCAACTTCACTACGAGCCCATGAACCGTCTGTAGACTTTTGCTAGTCTACCAGTTCTCACTATTTTTTTCAACAGGTGTCACCCGCCTACTAATTTGTCGGCGTGGCGATTTGTTTTACCGTAATCAGCTCTTCGAGTTTGCCGTCCTTTTTAAGCTCGGCGAGCTTTTGATTAAGTACTTTATAACTAATGTAGATCTTCGAAAACTGTATGTTATCGGCATCGGGTTTAGCCATGAGTTTTACAAGATAAAAACCGTCCACGCCGTCAATAATCTGCGACACCTGCCCTACCTGCAATCCAGCTGCCACCTTAATGATGCCATTCGGATCGTCAGTGCCGATGTTCACAATCCCCACGTCTCCGCCCTGCGCTTTCGAAATAACATCTTCTGATTGCGCCTTAGCCAAGGCAGCAAAATCTTGCCCGCCACTCGTTACTGCCTGCAGAACTTCTTCCATTCGCTTGCGGCCATCAACATCTAGCTTGGCCATCACCTTTTTGCGCAGGAGCTGGTTGTGGATTGAACTCTTGTATTCATCAAAGGACCAATCGTAATAGTCGCGAATAACCTGGCGGTAAACGGTTTCGTTGACACCGAGTCGGTTAGAGCTTATCTGTTGCTTAACAAATTCGTCCACTTCTTTATCACTAACGGTAATATTGTTTTGTCCGGCAAGCCTAGCTACGTAAGTGTTCTGGACGGCTTTATCCAAGGCGAGTCGCTTTTGATAATCAAGCTGTCGCCTGCCGTCATCTGAAGTGAAGTTGACTGCTTCCTTAGTTGAGAGGTAGTGGATAGAGCTGCGCAGCTCCATAAGATAATCACTATAACGCACCCAGTCGCCATCTACTTTTGCCACGGGAACAGGGATAAACTGCGTCAAGCTATACATAAACTTATCAGTACTTTGTGCGCCATAGAGCTGCCATGCGCCAAAGCCAAAAAAGCTAATAGTTGTTAGCGTCACAATAATGATACTTATTATAAGTACTCTGTGCTTGGTGTATTGTAAGGGGTACTTAAATTTACGGCCACCGGCCAATACACGCTCACGGTGCTCTGCCACAGTCTCATTGGTAATACGGCCACCGGTGTCGGGCGGTGGCGTCTGATTTTTCTTGAGTGTTTTATGTAGTAGGTTCTTCATCATTTAGTGTTACGTCTTTACCGGCATACTGTCTGATTACTTCCGCTAAAGCATTGTAAACTTTACCTGGGTGATGCAACCTGTCAAGGTAAAGATCACCAACATAGGTCTGGACTACCATTGTACCAAACCCCAATATTGCTGCCGTAAACCCAGGTACATTATAGCTTATGTTTTGGATCTTAGATATGCCAAGATCAATTACGCTCCTGTTAAAGAACCCCTGTTGCGTAACCTGACGTAGACGCTGGTCGGTGACAATAAAAATGCTGAAATACCAGCCCATCCAATGATAAAAGAACAACAATATGCCTAACCCCAGACCACCAAAGGCAATCCATAGGTTATTGAGATTCTCGGGCCAAATCAGTACCGGTACGCTCGCGAGCAAAAATGGAATGAGCAGCGCATAAAAGCCCTTGCGCATCACAACCGGGTGCCGACGAAAGGTAAAGATAACTTGTTCGCCTTCATGTTGGCCTTCGAATTGGGTAGCCATGGTTGCTCTTATTATACCCTAGCCTGCAGTAGGCACCAGAGAGGGCGCAATTAAAATCAGAATAGCGAGCACCGTCAGTGCTGCAAACACGGGAATTGCCAGCTTTGCGACACGTGGCGGGAAGAATAATTCAAAAAAGGGCGTCTCATCCCCGACCCGACGCTGAATGTGAATAAGCGGGCATTGACCTTTGTTGAGCGCGAACACAAGCAG
>DATIBT010000072.1:0-11731 GCA_035457345.1 Saccharimonadales bacterium (SeqCode)
CGCACCACATGAATCATTTGAGCGCCTTGTGTACTGTTGAAGCAGGTGTAGATATAACGGTTCGAGACAAAGCTAGGGTCTACCGCCAAACCAAGCAAGCCGCCTTCTCCTTTGGCCCGCACATCGCTAATACGAGCTAGCTCAACAGGTTTGCCATCCTTTACAATGTGCAGCACACCTTTGCGCTCGGTAAAAAGCATTTCTTTACTCGGCAAGAAGGCAATCTCCCATATGTGATCATAGCCGGTATACAGCGCGTCGGCAGTTACCTGTGGAGTAGCGGTAGACGCAGTGGGAATAATTGGCTGTGGCGAATTGGCCACGCTTACCTGTTGGTCAACAGTTACTTTGGCGGCCCACCATATGCCCACCCCTACTGCAATAGCAATGACAACAACAATCCCCAAATACACCCACGAGCGTACGGGGTGCGGGGATTGTATGTGCGCTCGGCTCCCACTATCTTGCATATGCTTTGTATTGTAGCTTATTTTGGCTCGGCGGCGAGGGCTTCGGCCACGATTCCGCCGCCAAGAACCCTGTCACCATCGTACAAAACTGCTGACTGGCCAGGGGTGATGGCCCGCTCCGGTTCGGCGAGCGTGAGCACGCCTTTGCTATCAAGCATGCAATCTACTAGCTGGGCGCGGTACCGGGTGCGAGCTTGATATGTTTTTCCAGGAGCCGGCGCATCGTTTATCCAGTGAAGGTGCTCAAGACGGAGACGGTCGCGCCAGAGGCTGTCGTCGTTTAAATCGGTTGTAACGTAGACGGTGTTCTTGGCCATATCTTTGCCAACTACATAGTACGGGAGTCCGCCCCCCACACCCAGGCCATGACGCTGGCCAAAAGTGTAAAAAATGGCGCCGTCATGCTGACCAATGACCTTGCCAATTTTTTTATCGATAATATCACCCGGCTGGGAGGTGACATATTGGGACAAAAAATCTTTGATGCCAACTTGCCCAACGAAACAAATCCCCTGCGAATCTTTTTTAGCGGCGGTCGCCAGGCCAAGTTCGGCCGCCTTGGCGCGAACTTCCGGTTTGGTCATGTTGCCGAGGGGGAAGAGGGTTTTGCTGAGTGCTTCTTCGGTGATGCGATATAAAAAGTAGGTCTGATCCTTGGCGGCGTCGGCCGGCATCATTAAACTTGTAACCCCTCGAGCCTCGTCGCTCAGGGCGCCCTCCCACTCGTACTCACTTTGTTCCATGCGAGTGGTGTACCCTCCCTCCGCTCCACTCGGGGCTTCGCTATTGTGGGGCTGTCCGTTTGCAAAAGGAAGCTCGTGGAGCGGCAGCCGGGGGTGACCCGGAGGGAGGGCTTCCCGCTCGCCCGGAGCCGTACTCGGCGAGGACGAGTGGGAGGGAACCTGAGGGGCAGGACCCGCGGGGTGGTGTACCCGCGCATAATGCCCCGTCGCAATCATATCTGCCCCATCTGCCAGCGCCGTCTGCAAAAACAGCTTAAACTTCACTTCCTGATTACACATAATATCGGGGTTTGGCGTGCGGCCCGCCTTGTATTCGGCAATCATGTAATCCACCACTTTTTGGCGGTATTCCTTCTGAAAATCAAACACTTTAAACGGGATGCCAAGCTGTACGGCCACCCGTTTTGCGTCTGCTAGATCATCTGCCCACGGGCACTTCATGCCCGGTAAATCTTGCGTCCAGTTCTTCATGTAGACACCAGTCACTGCGTACCCCTGCGCCTTCAATAGCGCCGCGCTCAAGCTGCTGTCTACACCGCCGCTCATGCCAACATAGATTTTTAGCGCCATGCCGAAACTACTACCGTTTTTACTGTTTCAGAAAAAGCGAGCAGCCAGCCGGTACTGGTCAGCCACCAGTTAGCGCCCCAGTTGCGATCGGTGGACGTCGGGTGGTTCACTACAGTAATAGCGTCGCCAAATACCCGCTGAAACTCAATACTTGCTCGGCGTTGATGATACGGCGACGTCACTAAAATAACCCGACGGTCACGATTGCTCAGCAAGGAGGCGGTACCGGTCGCATTTTCGCTGGTGTCGACAGCAAATTTGTCGAGAATAATATCACCATCCGGCACGCCACTCTCCAAGGCCTGGTTACGCATAGCTTCGGCGTTTGACGGGCCGCTCGTATCTAGTGCTGCACCCGAGAAGATGAGCTTTGGCGCCCACCCTGCTTTATACAACTTAATTGCCTCGTTCGTCCGCGCCTGGGTATCACCACCACTAATAGCCACAATGACATCGGCGGGCGCACAGTTAGCGCTGCCCACTTCTGGCCCCATACACTCCTTTAGGTCATCAATGCTCAAGTAAGAATTGGCGCTCCACACAATACCAGCGAGGCCGCCGGCGACCACCGCCCCAGTAAGAATCAGTTTAAGCACGGTAGACCTCGCGGACTGCGGCAATAATCCAATCAGCAGCCTGAGTAATTTCCTCTGGCGTTGTGGGGCGGCCAAGCGTGAGGCGCAGACTGCCCTGCACCGCGTCGTCGCCCAGCCCGCACGCCACAAGCACGTGCGAGGCGGTTTGCTTATTGGCGGCGCACGCTGAACCGGTGCTAGCCATAACGCCGCGCTCATCGAGCACCATAAGGAGCCGCTCGCCATCAATACCAGGCCAGCTGACGTGAAGGTTGTTAGGGAGACGCTTTTTGAGGTTGCCATTTACTATAGTGGCGGGCAGTGCTTCGGTAATATGGCGTTGCAGCTCGTCACGCAAGGCGGCTGTTTTGGCAATGGCTTCCTTGCGCTCTCCCTGGGCAATGTCGAGAGCGGTTGCCAGACCTATACATGCGGCCACATTTTCAGTGCCACTGCGTACACCCGACTCTTGCCCGCCGCCCAAAATTAACGGCGCAAGCTCAATCCCGGCCTTTACAAACAGCACGCCGCTTTGCTTTGGACCGTACATTTTGCCCCCGTTAAGCGTGAGCAAATCCACGCCCAGCCGGCTGGCGTGAAGATCTAAATACATACCGGCTTGGCTGGCATCCGTATGCAAGTACAGAGGTAATTTATTGTTGCGAAGATGGCGCAAGCGACGGATCTCGGCAAGCGCGCCTGCAATTTCTTTCAATGGCTGGATAGTACCAATTTCATTATTAGCAGCGGTCACACTTACGAGTACCGTTGTGTCATCTATAACCTGCCTGAGAGAGGCGACGTCTACCGTGCCGTCCTTTCGCACCGCAATCATCTTGTGCGTGTACTGGCTTGCACACGCCAGTACAGCCTCGTGCTCAATTGCGCTCACTGCAATAGCTGCCTCTGGGTAACGGCGCATTATGCCGTGGATTGCCAGATTAATAGATTCGGTGGCCCCGGCCGTAAAAATCACCTCGGCGTGTTTAGCGCCAAGCCAGTGGGCCACGCGGCCGCGGGCGTCTTCGAGCGCCTGCCTCACCCCTTTGGCTGCAAGGTATGAACTCGAAGGATTATAAAAAGCATCCGCCCAAAATGGCCTCATGACATCAATAACCCGCTGATCAAGCGGAGTTGCAGCGGCATAATCAAGATATATCGGACGAATCATACTAATTATTGTACCGGGCCGCTCACAAAAGGGCTAACTAGGCAGTTACTAGGGGTTGGCCGGTAATATGATCGCGGTGGTAGATGCCACGGATCACTTGTTCGCGATACAAACGGGTCGCCATAGCGAGGTTATGCAACTCCGCACCTTCCACAACCTGATACGGCTGGTTGTCTTGAACTTTGAGGATATTGTTAGGATGGACTTCGTAGCGAGTAGTGATACTTTGGCGCTTGCCCTTTTCATCACTCCACTCTTCATACCAAATCCAGGTGTGCTCATCGAGACAAAAGAACTCGCGGCGATGGCCTTTGGGAATAGGGCCAAATAATTGGGCGCCAATTTTTGACTCCATACGGATAAGGTCGCGCTCTGTCAACTTTGCGAACGATTTAGGACGAACCGGCTTAGCAGCGCGCTGCGTTGGCTCGACGCCCGTGATGAGTTTAGTGAATAACTGTCCAACTTTACCCATGGCTTTAACTCAAATCTGCCCGGTTACGTTGCTCTGGATTGGCGTCACGCAATGTGGCCATTCGGACATTCCTAACTGCGGGGCCGTCGTGGGCAACTTCATCGTAAGCAAGCTGTTCGTCGGTGTCTATGCCACCTTCGCGCACAGGACGAGCAACAATCTGCTCTTGCCGCGGCACATGAATGTCCGGACCAGCAATAGCCTGCGAGCGCGCCTCTTGGGCAAGACGAGCCATGTCCGGCTCAACAAAACGGGGCTGAAGATCGGCGGGGGTAATGTGGCCAGTTAGCTGATCCTGTTGCTGTTCAGCAAGATATCCCGGCGGCATTTGGAACATGCCCTTTTGCTCGGCGGGGTTAGAGGGGGCGTTAAAACTAGGAGTTAATGTATTTCCAGTCGGTTGCATGACTATCCTTTACGTAACTAAGGACTTTTTATTGACTGTTTATTTAAAACGAAAAAGGCTTTGCGCGTTCGCGCTCGTGTGGTTGGCGAGCTCGGCTAGGGGTTCTCCCCGGAGGTGAGCCATGAACTCGGCCACCAGCCTGACATGCGCGGGCTCGTTTACTCTACCACGGAACGGCACTGGGGTCAAGAACGGAGCGTCGGTTTCTAAGAGCAATTTAGTGAGGGGTATCGCCCTGGCCATATCTAATTGGGACTGCTCTTTAGTGAAGGTCATAATACCGTTTACACCAATGAACAGATCACGCTCTAGCGCTTTTGCTAGGTTAGCCTGGCTGTCGGTAAAGCTATGGAGGACGCCACGGAGCCCTTTGTAGCTGTCGAAAATTGGCCAAAAATCGTCAAACGCTTCGCGCACATGGAAGATGAGGGGCAAATCATGGGCAATTGCTAGTTCAATTTGAGCACGGAGCGCTGCTTCTTGGTCATGTTTGTCTGAGTGGTTGTAAAAGTAATCGAGGCCGCATTCGCCGATGGCAACGATCTTTTTGATGCCAACGCCTACAAAAGCGTCGCGGGTCCTGCCCGAAAGGCTCCTCCCACCGTGTCCTCGCGGAGTACCGCTGCGGGTCGGCGGGGTACCCTCCTCTCCGTCACCCGCCACCAAGTCCTGTGGCGGTTCACTAGAAAGCAGGCTTTGGAGCACTGGTAATGCAGTCCTTGCAAACTTCGCCTCGTGCGGGTGCAGCCCAACGCTCGCCCAAACATTGGAGTGAGTTTGAGCAAATTCGACCGCCCGCTGGCTGTCGTTGGCGGTGGTGCCGACGCAAATAAGCCGCGTCACCTCTTTTTCCGTGGCACGGTGTATTAGCTCGTCGCCGTCGTTTATCTCAGCTTTCAACCAAAGTGCGTGTGTGGGGTCGTCTTTATTCTTTGCCACCGATGCTTCATGAATGTGGCAATGGGTATCAGTTAACTGCATATTTCTATTGTACAGATTATTGACTTATATAAATAAGAATTATATAATAACTTTTATGCGCAAGTAGCGCGGCTATCGCTTTAGCGATTGCTACCCCGAAGGGGAAGAACGTGAACAACTACTACGGTAAGCTGATCCAGGTCACCGCGGACGGGCAGCGCTTTGTCGGCGCTTCCTATGTTTCGCAACCCGAACTTCCCGAGTCGTACTGGGGCTTCATGGTCGACGGACACAACCTGCCCGTCCCCATGACCGACGCCCACTTCCGGCAGGGCGGCCAGTCGCCGCGACTGGCGATCCTGAATCCACACAACGGCACCATCAAGCTTCCCACCTACCACGAGTACGACGCATGCGTTCGCACGGCTCAGCCGATCGGACGCCACACCTGCCTCGCCAACCTGGCAATGGTGGTGAGCGAACTCGCCGACCGTGACGTGGTAGACGTCAACAGCCACCTTCGTCCCGACAACCTCGGCAGAATCGTCAGTGCGGCCGTGGCGCACGCCGCATACGACTCCCGCCTCATCGGTGGCAAGTCGCTCGACGCGGAAGTGCGCGGTATCTACCCCACGTACGCCGACTTCCTGAACTACCCCGGTAATGACCACGACTTCCTGGGTTCCTGGGAGCGCGCGTGGACCGGGTTCGACGGCAAAATGCACGGGCAGATCATCCACATGACCGCCCGCGTCCTGCGAGCTATGGTCGCGGACTCGTTCACCGACGCTGTCCGGCGGTTCGCCGAAGACAGGCGTCGCGGCGTCCGCCAGGTCGCCTAACCCCTTCAAACGCCGGACGGGCTCTCACTTCCGAGAGCCCGTCCGTGCCCGCCACAGGTCATCACCCGCCACATGGGCGGTTATTTTTTATCTTTAGGCTTTTTCGTGACAGCGTCAGGTGCAACTGGCGCTGATTTTGGCGCAGTGCGCGGGTCCTGGGTGTGTTGGTAAATCTTAGGAAAAAGCACACCCTGATACGGCTTCACCGTGCCGCCTTCAAAAATATGGCGCATAGTAGCAGCAGTGGTCGGCAGGAATGGCCACAACAAATCGGCGATCTGTTGTAAACTGCCAGCCGCGTACGCAAGTACTTCTTGCAAATGACTGGCTTCTTCGGGTTTTTTGGCGAGCTCCCACGGTTTAACTTCCTCAAGATAGACATTGAGTTGGCGAATCATAACCCATGTTTCGTCAAGTGCGCGGTCAAGCCGAAGCTGGCGGATGGCGTCGTGATACGGCCCGCTGTCGTGCTCAGGGCGAGGCAGATCGCCAATCACCCCTTCTTGATAGCGGTTGATCATGGCCGCCACGCGCTGCACGAGGTTGCCAAGCTCGTTGCCGAGCTCGTTGTTATACGCGTTCTCGAACTTTTCCCAGGTAAAATCGCCGTCATCGATAGTCGGAATGTGGCGCAAAAAGTAATAGCGAAAGGCGTCCACGCCATACGCATCGATGATTTGCAGCGGCGCAATCACATTACCGATGGTTTTGCTCATTTTGGTACCGCCGGCCAAAATGTGGCCATGCACCAAGAGCGTCTTAGGCAACGGCAAATCAAGCGCAATCAACATTGCCGGAAAAATGGCGGCGTGGAAGCGCAGAATGTCTTTGCCGCCCACCCATACATCTGGCGGCCAAAACTTTTTGAAATCCTCTCCATCAGGGTAGCCAAGTACACTGACGTAATTAAGGAGCGCCTCGAACCACACATACATCACCTGATCATCATCGCCTGGCACAGGAATGCCCCAAGTCAGCTGGCTTTTTGGCCGCGAAATACTGAGGTCGCGTAAGCCACCTTCGCCGTCAACAAGATTCAGAATTTCGTTTTGGCGGAATTCAGGATAGATTTTAAATTCGCCTGCAGTTAGTGACTGTTTTATTTGGTTACCGAATGCGCTGAGCTTAAAGTAGTAGTTTTCTTCGCTCAATTTTTCGTAAGGCTTTTTGTGGAGGGGGCAGATACCGTTGTTGGCAGCTGCCTCGGTGGGCGTGACAAAGCTTTCTTCGCCCGCGCAGTACCATCCTTCGTAAGTGCCCTTGTAGATGTAATCTTTCAGCTGCGTCCAGACATATTGGGCAGTTTTTTCGTGCTGCGGGCTGGTGGTGCGAATAAATGCAGTTGCGTCAATGTTCAGCCGTTTCAAAAAGTTTTGCCAGAGAGGCACGATGCTGTCGACATACTCTTGTGGCTCTTGACCTTTTTCTTTAGCTTTTTGGAAAATTTTAGTGCCGTGCTCGTCGGTGCCGGTCTCAAAAAAAACTTCTTCGCCTTGTTGTTTGTGATAGCGGGCCAGCACGTCGGCCAAAGTAAAATCGAGGCCGTGCCCAATGTGAGGCGCATCATTTACATACGGAATAGCGGTGGTTATAAAGAATTTCTTCACAGATTTAGTCCTACTTACGATGATATCAGAGATTTGGTATAAGAATTAAACGCCCTTGGCGGGCATGATGTGCATCATCATAGCAGTATTGTAGGCAATCTGTAGCATAGCAGGGGGTATCATAGCAGCTTCTTATCTGTCAGTCAAAGCATAAATATTGACTTTTTTATCATAAAATTATATAATTTATACGCTACGAACCGGTTCGACCCGACACGAACGGAGTACCTATCATGGCCTACCCCAGCTACCCGCCACCCGCTCGCCCCGAAGAAGCGGCCGAGGGCATTCGCCCCGGCATGCTGTTGGTCGCTTCGGTGATCTCACTCTTCATGGGCTGCTGCGGCTGCGTGGCGAGCTTCATTCCCTTCGCCATCTACCTCTCCATTGCTGCCCAGATCGCCCTCCTTGTAGTGACGATCCGGAAACTCCAGCAGTACAACCTGCAGGAGCAGCGTAACCAAACCAGGGTGGCGGACAAGTGGATGGCAGGAGTTGCGATCGGCATCGACGCCGCCGCGATCCTGCTGAGCATCGCCATGTGCGTCCTCGTCATCGCAGGCATTGCCATAGGCGGTAGCGCTTCGTAGTTCTGGGCTCGGCCCGGCCTGCTATGTCCCTCGGGACCACGCAGCGCCGGGCCGCCCAGGCCCACCCCAGTTGAACCCCATAACCATTTGGCTCTATCATGTATTCATGGCTATCGACCCACGACAGCCCGCACCGTGAGTAAATGACCCTGCCAAAGCAACCTGTTAGGAGGGCAAGTGCCCTACATCATAACTGCTGCCCGCCTCGCCCGGTACCTGGACGTAAATGCAGTTACGCTCAGGCGCTGGATGGGCCAAGCCTGGATAGTACAAGAGGCAGCGCACTACTCAACTCAACAAGCAAACGAGTGGCTCGCGCGGTGTGAGTACCGCAACCTAGCCCAGCCCATCACCGTTGAAGGGTTGATCGAAGGTAAATTCGTTTGCACGAGCATAACACACGCCGCCAGAAAGGCGGGTGTACGGCGCCACAAGATAGCACGAAACACCGAGCTCCCCACCATAAAACTGAGTGACCGCTGCCTACGGGTCATTGTTTTCCCATCGTCTGACGACCCGCCAGCCGACAGGGACTTAACCCGTAAACAAGTCGCTTTCATTGTTGGAGTATCGAAATGGCAAGTAGACACGTGGGCGCAGAGTGGCAAACTTCCGGCAACTCCCCGGCCCAGCAGAATCACCCCTGGAAACCTCGCCACATTCCTCGTGACCGAGAAACTACTACCCGAGTGGATTAATCCCTGGGATTGGATCCGCAGCCGGCTCAAAAGCACGCTGCCGCTCGTTCGCGTTAGCAAAGCTAGCGAACTGGTTGGTGGCAAACAAATCGTCAAGAAACTACTAAGTGAGAGGAAGGTGCAGTACCTAGTTCTGCCAGGCAGCCATGAGGCGCTAATCACCCAGGAATCGCTCCTTACCTACCTATCCACTACCCCCAGCCTAAGCCGGACGCAGATTGCACGTCAGTTCGGTTTGACGCCGGCCGATATTGCCGGGTGGCAACCAACGTGCACACTGCACCCTCACCTGGACGCAGGCAAGCTGTACAAGCCGTGCATGGTAGCAATCCTTGCGGCGCATATATCGCCGGGCGAATCGGCGGCACGTTGGTACGAAGGCCGCGCGCGAAGCAAATACCTCCTTAAGACGCAGGAACGGTTGGCAGCTCAATTGGGTATAAGCACCGATGAAGTCGTGGCCAGCGCACGTGCCGGCAATATACGCGGCATCCAAACGCCACATGGCGACTGGCGCTTTCCCTTCAGCAAAGGCGAACTCACGGCGATACGGGAGAAGGAGCAGCGACGACAAAGACGGAACTAACGGCGGGGGTGAGGCATGTCCTTACCCTTTGCCAGTTGTCAAACAGCGTGCATTCTTGGGTCGATGCCAGTCTATCTAGGCTATAAAGCACGAAGAGCTTGCACCAAAGTGTGCCACTGCTCCAAACTCAACGCCTCAGCACGCATCTGCGGGTCAATACCAGCCTTACTAAGCACTGCCGACGCTTCATCTTTGCTCATCGCTAATCCTCCGCTCAAGCTGTTACGGAGGGTTTTTCGTTTTTCGCCAAAGCCAGCTTTTACTACTCGGAAGAATTGCTTTATGTCGAGGTCAGCAAACAACGGCCGCTTGTGGCGGCGCAATACAACAACCTGCGAGTCAACTTTTGGCGGTGGATCGAACTTGTCTGCGGTTATGACCGGGCCAAGATTAACTTCTGCGTACAGCTGAGCGCTGACAGCTAAAATGCTCATATCCCCCGGCCCGGCAGCGAGACGTTCAGCTACTTCTTTTTGCACTAGCAGCACCGCCACATCGGGTGGCGTAGGCGACTCTAGCAGCATACGAATGATAAGGCTTGTCACGTAGTACGGAACATTTGCCACTACTTTGTAGCCAGCCGGCAATTGACTGAGATCAAACTGGAGAATATCACTATGGACTACAGTCAGATTGTGAGCAGGTACACGGGCCGGCAACTCGCGGGCCAGGCGGTCATCGAGCTCCACCGCCACCACGTGTTTCGCCCGGGCAGTCAGTTCTATGGTGAGCGGCCCCAGGCCAGGTCCGATCTCTAAAATAGTATCCTCTGGCGCGACCTCAGCTTCGTCGCAAATAGCGCCTAAACTTTTGCTATCGAACAGCCAATGCTGGCCAAGTGATTTTTTAGGTGCGTGACTCATAAATCAAGCAACGGCAGCCCTACGGTTTCGTCTTGTTTTCGGTTGAGGGGCTTATAGCTGCGATGCAGGAATAGTTCAACCGTACCGGCAGTGATGAAATCTTTTACGTGACCGCCAACGCTTATGTACTGCGCGTCGGCAAAGGTGCCATGGGCGTGGAGCATGAGCTTACCGGTTCCGTCGTATGCCAGGTTACCTTGGAGTGCGGTCATTTCGCGAAGCCCATCAAAAGTTTTCCAGCGGTACTCTTTGGCGGCGAGATCGTAAAACCCAAGCGTTACCTCTGACACACCGCCCAGGCCGCTCACCCAGGCACCGGGGAATTCCTCTGGGGAAAAGTCCGCCAGGAAATCGCTCAAGCGTTCGCCTTTTTGCAATCGGATAAAATCGTTGAAGCCGTCAAAGGTGTGTACCACGGCTACCTTCCGTCGTTATTAGACCAGTCGGTCGCCAGGTCGTAACCGTCTGGATGGACCGCGGTGAACCCGCCGGTGTCGTATACCTTGCCCAGCCCTAGGCTCGTTTCCACTACCGAACAACGTGGGTAGCGGCTCAAGTTTGCAGCAATGATTATGTAGCCGTCCTTGTCTACCTTCGCTCCGTCATCGCGCACACTGTACGTGCCGCCGGCGCCACAATTCCTCATAACGCTGCTCATGTTCAGGTCGTAATATGTTTCCCGGTGCGTCACGCCTTTACTGTCAACAAACATGTTCACTCCCTTAGCCTTTGAGAGGCCATTGCCTGGCTTGGCGCCGACCACTTCAACCTGTTCTTTTGGCTGCTCAATGGTAACGCCTTGGATTTCTGTGCGGCTTACCGCGACGCCATTGCGCATATCAACCTGGTAGGTAACTACTCTCTTTCCCTTCACCCCAGGCGTCTGCACTTCTTTAAAGCCTATTGGGCGGTTGGTATCACGAATTTGTTTGACCAGGAAAGCAACTTCTTGTTCCTCGGTAACGGTTTGCACGCCATTACGCCACACCTGGACGGCCATGTTGGCAGAAATTGGCGTTTGCAGTGGAACATTTACGCCATCCTGAGCGCCAAGGACAACACCTTTTTCTTTAAGCAGACCTTCAACGGTTTTGCTTTGGGTGCGCGCCTCAACGACTTTGCCGTACAGGTCAAACTTAATGGGCGTTGCTCGCTGGATAGTTAGCTTAAGGCCAACGCCACCATCGGTGACAAAGTCATCAATGCGAGTCAGG
>DATIBT010000073.1:0-25482 GCA_035457345.1 Saccharimonadales bacterium (SeqCode)
ACAATAATAAATGTCAGCCACTGCACGCCTTCAACGCTCTTAGAGTACACGCCAACAATAGCCGACAGCCATGAGAATGCTAACGTGAACAGCAATATAATGCCGGCTATGAGCAGCCAATCCGTTACACTCGCACTACTCCTAAAACCAATTACAAGCCCCGCTAAAATCATGACAACCGTAGAGATGGCATTACGGAACAAATCGGAAATTGCATGGCCATTCAGCACTGCTATGTTTGACATTGGTAGTGAGCGGAAACGGTCAATAATACCCTTCTGCATATCGTTACATACTGCAATGGCGGTAGTTGTTGAGCCAAATGCTAAGGTTTGCACAATGATACCGGCCATGAGGAAGTCCAGGTATTTTACCCCTGGAGGTAGAGCAGGCGCAATCGCACCGCCAAACACCGACGCAAATAGCACCAGAAACATAATTGGCTGAAAGAATGTGCCGAGCAATTGATCGCGGTTGCGCAGAATATGGGTGCTACTGCGCTTGATCATAAGAAGCGAGTCAATGATTGCCAGGACAAATTTTGGGCGCTTATCAAATACTAATTCCACTGCCATAACTTAGGCCTCCTCTTCCTTCTGCTCGATTTGTTTTTGCTTGCCGGTGAGCGACAAGAATACATCGTCGAGCGTCGGCTTATGCACTGCCAATGAGGCTACTGCAACGCCGGCGCTGGACAATTCGGCGAGGGTGTCTTTGACGTCCACATTTATATCCTGCAGGACTACAGTTGCGGTGTAGTCCTTGTCATTCTTATCGGCAACTTTAGTGCCGAGCACCTTGAGTGCTCCCTTAAGTGCCGCAGCATCTTTAAAGGTAAGCTCTAACCGGTCTTTGCCCACCCTGCCCTTCAACTCGGTTGGCGTGCCATCGGCAATAACCTTGCCCCCATCAATAACAATAATGCGGTCGGCTAATTGGTCAGCTTCTTCAAGGTATTGAGTGGTCAATAAAATTGTCGTTCCGGCGTCCATTAACTTTTTAATGATTTCCCACATAGCCAGACGCGAACGAGGGTCAAGGCCGGTTGTCGGTTCGTCTAAAAATATAACCGGCGGTGTGGCAATAAGGCTAACTGCCAAGTCTAACCGGCGGCGCATGCCGCCACTGTATGTTTTAGCAGGACGATCGGCGGCATCTACCAGTGCAAAGTCTTCTAGCAGTTCTTGGGCGCGAGCCTTGGCGCTATCTGGCGTTAATCGGTACAAACGACCCATCATCACCAAGTTTTCGCGGCCGGTTAGCAGTTCGTCTACTGCGGCCGACTGACCGGTTAAACCAATCACACTACGAACTGCATCTGCCTGCTCGCGGACGTCGTGGTCTTCGATAGTCACCTTGCCCTCATCAAACGGTAGCAATGTACTCAGGATGCGCACGGTCGTCGTTTTGCCCGCGCCGTTAGGCCCAAGCAGGGCCAGCATAGTGCCACGTTCTACCTTAAAATCAATTCCTTTTAAGACCTCGTTCTTGCCATACGACTTTTTAAGGCCTTCAACTTCAATAACATATTTACTGTCTGTCACGTAATTCTTCATTCTTCGTTAGTTGTACTCAACATATTATTTCATAAGGAGTGCGGCCTGCCAACCTCTCTTGTGCTGCTCGCCAACGAAGCTTATAGTTAAGCGTATGCATAAGCGTTTTAAACAACAAGGTTTCCATATGCTACCCATTATTGCCGTGCTCGCGGTTTTTGCCCTGGGAGGGCTGATTGCCTGGCGGGTCATTATGGGCATGCAACATAAAGCAGAAGACTTTGGTACATCGTATGGCCAAAATTGCAAGGAGCGCGACGTTGCCTTCACATCACCGCCGCTTAAAATGCAGGACCTTAATTACATTCGCCCCATGGGTGCTATGCTCGATGGCCACGTCACACCAACCGACCACGTGTACGTTAGCCCCGCTAACATGGACGCCGCCGACAACACCTACCCCGTCTTAATGCCGGCCGACGGCACGGTAACAGAAATTAGCCGCATGCCCGACCAATATATTGGCGACCGCAAAGATGTACAATTGGCCGCAGAAGACCACCGGCTCGTCCTATCGTTTAGCTGCCGGTACTCGTCAATTTACATTCACATTCACAAACTTGCAGACCCGCTCGCCAAGGCGGTGCAGGGCATAAAGGCCAACGAGAATAAGAACGTATCGATCGATCTTAAAGCGGGCGACACCGTAGGCTACATTGGCGGCTCAACATTCGACTGGACAATGGTAGACAACAACACGACGCTCAGTGGCTTCATCACCCCAGACCTCTACAAGCGCGAACCATGGAAAATCCACACCATTAGCCCCTTCGACCTTTACCGCGGCGACCTAAAAACACAAATGGAAGCAAAAAGCATACGCACCGTACCACCCGTTGGCGGTAAGATCGACTACGACCAGCGCGGCAAGCTTGTCGGCACCTGGTTCCGGAGCGGCACCAATGGCTACGAGGGGAGCAATCAAGAACGCTACTGGGATGGACACTTATCAGTTGTGCCAGATTATATAGACCCTTCTTACACTATCGTTTCAATTGGCAACTGGGAGGGACAAGCAAAGCAATTTGCCGTAAAGGGTTCGCCTAATCCGGCAACCATCAGCGAAGGCACGCTCGCTAAATTTGAGCTTATTCCGCTTAGCTATGTCAGCAACAACCCGCAGGCCGACCGGCGGATCTTTACTAAGGGCATGCACCCCGATACTGCCAGTGCCACCGTTGGCACCATTGCCTTCCAAGTCCAATCAGGAGAAAAACTTAAAGTCGAAAAATTTCCTGGCAAAAGCGCCGCTCAAGTTACAGGGCTAACTGCTGCGGCAGAAACATACGAGCGATAACGTTCCATTTTCTAAAAGTGCTATAAAATCAAACCAAATTAAAACGAGGGCGCCATGGGGGCGCCCCGCAGTTGCTCGCCATGCGAGCGTCCAGCGGGTCTTGTGACTTGCTGGGTGGTACCGTTGGAACTGGTGTCATGCTAGTGCACGACGGTAAGCACATCGATATTCCCAAGTAGGGAACAAACGAGGAGCGCCTAGAGAGGCTTAATCAAGCCTTACGAGTAAGGCTATTCCATACGACTAGTAGGTCCACCTCCGCACTTCGATCTCGAAATGCAATACCTCATCAGTGCCAGCCTTGACGACGGCGATCTTGAGAGTGAGAGTGGCCTTACCGTGTGGGCATGAGCCAGAAGGGTCAATAAACTCTACAGACCTGGCGATGAGAACCTGGTTTCCCTTGCGGGAAGTCCAGTCGTCCCACCACTCGGTGATGCCGTGCTCGCTCATAATCTCGCTGAGACGCATAATCCGCTCCTTCGGTACGCCACTAGGCAGTTCCTAGTGGATTGTTATATACAATATCATAATTTATAACTTAAGTCAATATACTTCTGCGTAGGGTGAAGTAGGTTGTGTCAAGCACCAACAAAACCTATGGCGCAGGCTCAATAATGCTTATGTCAATATTCACTGGGTGGTATACTGTCAATTATGACGCGCGTTAAGATAGCCGTTGCTATTATTGTCGGCTTAGGAGTACTTTTTGGTGGCTTAGTAAGTGTGGTACCGCTGCCGGGAAGTGCAGGCGGCTTTCAGGAAATAGCCCCTCTTATGGTCCTGCTCGTCACAACCACCATTGGTGCTGCCATACTTTTCTTTCTTGGGTTGAACGGATTTAAAAAGGATTTTCGGCGCACCTATTATCTCATATGCGCCGGTTTGCTTAGTCAAGCAATAGGTTCCGTGGTGTATCTTACATGGAATTATTTTGGCGTCTACGCAGATATTCTTATGACCATAACCGGCGAGTTCCCGGTTGTGGCCGGGATTGTCCTTATTTACATTGGGCTGGTACGTTTTGCCACGCTGCTCGGTGTCCACGGCTGGCCGCTTAAATTATGGTATGTGGCAGCAGCATTTGTGAGTAGCGCAGCTCTCATAGGAGCGTTCATCCATGTGCCCGCAGGCAACTTAGACCCCGTGTTTGCTTTTACTCAACTACTTGTTTATAGCGAAATGTTTTTCTATGCCCTAAGTGCATATCTCCTGCATCGCCTTCGTAGCGTGGCAAATACAACCTATAAGCACTCTCTCTTGTGGTTCATGATTGCTATGATTGTATCTATCTTTGGTGCGGGTGGATTGCTAAGTACGGCATATATCACCTATTCCGACTCTATAGAATCGGCCATGATAGGCATTCCCTACGTTATTTCCAATATCATGCTGTTGATTTCGGGATACCAGTTCAACAAAATCGCCACAACTACTGACATACCCACAGGCGTCAAAAGTGATCAGCTCCTAGATAGCATCACCCTCTTGTCATCTCTCGTCTCTAATACTCGAACTATCGAACAAACACTCGACATCCTGAGAAGAGTAACCGCTGCCCATCAAGGCAATACTCAATGGAACGCAAGCGAACGAGAGAAACTTCTTACGGTTTATTATGCGATCGAGACGTACTTAGTATTCAAAGAGCCGTTGCGTTCATTTTCTCAAGATCAGATTCGGAAAATGATTGAGCAGCGTTTTAATTGGTCGCCATCGCAATTTGCCTGAGCGCTCCGCCCGAGGTTTTGATAGCTCAGCCTAGTCGCCTATTTCCTCATTAGCTGAATAAGATTGCCGCATGTGTCGTCAAATATGGCAATCTTAACTGGACCCATTTGTGTTGGCTCCATAGTAAAGGTAACGCCCAACTTAGCGAGGCGCTTGTGCTCGTCTTCAATATCATCCACCCCAAAACTAGCAGCGGGAATACCTTGCGCAACTAAGCCTTTTTTGTATTCCTGTGCAACGGGATTGTCACTTGGCTCAAGTAACAGCTCAGGGCCATCTTGATCGTCAGGCGAGACAACAGTAAGCCACTTAAACTCGCCCGCAGGAACGTCCTGCTTTTTTACAAAACCAAGTTTCTTGGTGTAGAACTCCAGGGCTTTGCTCTGGTCGTCTACAAATACACTTGTAAGGATAATTTTTATACCCATAATTAGATCTCCTAGTTTTATGTGATTATCTTCTGGATTACTTTTGCTACATGCTTTTAATCCACCTTTCGGTTAAGTGCTTCAGTGGTGTTTTGTCAAAGACAAGAACCCGGTATTTGCCGCGGCGCTCCGATCGTAACAGTTTAGCCTCCTCTAGCACGGCAATATGTTTAGCAACAGCTTGTCGCGACATAGCGACAGTGTGTTTTGTGATGAGCCGTGCACATAACTCGTATAGCGTTTGTTCTGTACGGTCTGTAAATTCATCCAATATAAGACGGCGGGTCTGGTCCGCAAGGGCCTTAAATATGATATCTTCGCGCATTACCTATATAGTATATGCAACCATAAGGTTACATGTAAAGATTCTCCCTAGGGGCGTGTGGATAATATGCTCTCAGGGGGACTCAAACTACATCAGTGAGTCCAGACTACATCTTTAAAAATCAGTTTTCGAGATAGATTGCTTTTTGCGAATTGTCATAAGCTCTGATGTCATGCCTTTCTTGAAATTGACCAACCCATCAATACTATCTACACTGACATAAGACGTTTATGGTTACAAAAGTATTGTATTGTCTGATGTCAGTTGCTTTTATAGCGCTGATCGTCGCGCTCGTCACTCCGAACACCTTTGTGGCGGGTTTGAGCGTGCGATTTTACACGGTGATGGCAATAAGCCTATTCGGGTTGCAGGTGTGTACTGTAGCATTTTTTCTGAGCAGCCTGCGCAATTATCAGCCCAGATTACGATGGGCATATATTGTGTTATCAGCAGGTATTCTATTGCTGGGTGTAGCCCAATTACAAATGCCGGTTATTGCTGGCTTTCGACTACTTGACAGCTGGTGGATATCAAGCGGCCTCATTCTGGTACCGTTTGCCCTGTCAGCTGTGGCGATATACGGCGGGGCGTACATTTTGGCACGTACGGTGGGCTGGCGGTCAATCATAGCAAAACCATTCATCGTTACACTCGGCATCTTCGTGGCCTGCGCTGCGTCTTTTGCCCTACCCCACGTTCGGATCACAGGCAATACCCAGGCCGAGCTGCAATTCGACGCATTTGTAGCGTTAACCGTGTGGACAATGCTTTTCAATGCGATCGGCGGCGCCCTGTGCTGGGTTGCCGCACGTCGAATTGGCGCGCTCTACGTTGTGCCGATGAAGTGGCTGTCCATAGCTCTTGTCGCCGGTTCGCTTGCGTCTTTCGCCGAACTGTTGTATAGCCTACTGACTCCAGAAAGCCTTACGTGGTATACGCGGTACGCATTGAATTTGCTCCCAGTAGTAGGAGCAGGCGTCCTGCTGTTGGCTGCAGGCGTACTATTCAAAGAAGTATCCAAGAGACGATTGGCGGCATCCGCTAATCCCGCCGATGTTATTGTGTACATGGCACAGCTAGTAAGTAAGCCCCGTGCCATTGATAACCTGCTTGATACACTGCGCACCATCACGGCTGGCGCACCACAGGGCCAGCTCCAATTAACTATGGCCGATAAGCAAACAATCGTTTCCTTATACCTATTACTTGAAGAGTACATAATCCAGAAAGAATCAGTACGCAAGTTCAACAAAGATGAGCTACGGATGTTGTTACCCGATAGCTTTGTAAGCTTACTTACAAGCTACGAGATGAAGGGCAAGGCTGGCAATTCTTAACAGCAGCGAGAAGCTCGAGGATTTGACCGCTCAGAAGCCGAGCAAAATGACCGGCCTTTTGGAACACGGTTTGCCGAGCTAGTTAACATGTATGCAAAGTTACGTGAGCTTGAATAATTTTGTTTGCACGTTCAAGCAACGTTATTTGCCAAGATGCTCCATAGCTTTCAATAACGTATCGTGAATGTATTTCATCTCCTTGCTTGGCTCCCAGGACGCAGCCACTTCTTCACCAGCGCCTTCCCAATCCGCTGTACCTCCTGGTTGCGGATTGTGTTTAAATACCCACCACAAATTGTTCCAAGGGTCTACAAAACGCGAAAATACGTCACCATAAAAATCGGTGGGTTCCGTAACTATTTTTGCGCCGAGTTCTTTCGCGCGCTTGAGAGTTTCATCGACATCATATACATATACCCTTAACAAGCTAGGCGTAAAAGGCCAGCCTGGTTTGGTGTCGGCCACCATCACGATAGAATCACCAATGGCAAGCTCCGAATGTAACAGCAGGCCGTCAGTATCAAGGGTGTGAGCCGCTGGATCTTCCTTGGCGTTAAAGACTTTCTCTAAAAATCTAATAAGCTTGGGCGCGTCTTTGGTAATAATAAATGAATTAACAGTATTGTGGCCCGCAGGTATGTTTGGCTTGTTCATAATGCTCCTTTCAAACAGGTAACACTACCAGTATGCCATTATTGTCAGTTACAGGATTGAATAAAACCGCCAATATTACGTGCGCTTCAGGTGGGCGGCAATGATCTGCGCCGGTGTTTCGCCGCGCAACAGCTTAAGTGATCGCGTCATGTGTGACTGGTCGGCGTATCCTGACACCTGAGAGGCCCGCGCCGGACTATAGCCGCTTTGCAGCAGACAGAAGGCATGACGGGCGCGCTGCAATTGTTCAATCTGTTTCTTGGTAAGACCGGTTACACTTTTAAAATGACGCTGGCGGCTTCTTTCCGAGAAACCCGTATCGTTGCCTCGTAGTGCGCGGCACAAACGTGAATCGGCCATAATAACGTCATCTTTTTGAAGTTGCTGTGCAAAGTTTTCTAAGTCATCATAACTAGGGATAACATACTGATGGTCGCCAATCTCAAAGTGCATATCCACTGTGCGCAGCGCCATATGTGCATTTAGTATCTCGCCTTTGCGGATCGAGTTTAGGGCAACATGCGCCCTAAACTCGATACCCCAATACTCTTCACTCGTATGACCATCTAGGGTACGGGGCTGAAGCGAAGGGCCATATAGTTCTGCCGAGAAGAAGCCGCTAGAATGTCTAATAAACCCGAGGCTCCAGTATTCATTCGCCGGGTCAGTATACACGCCGTCATGCGCGACCCTAGCGTGCCAAACGCAATTAATAAGCTCAAGAGACGACTCCTTTTGGGTGTACATACTTGTCTTATTTTAGCAGTTGCTAGACCACCACTTATAATAGCTTCGACCCCAATTGCCGAGGCGATGTTGTGGTGCGGCGTAGTTTATAATAAGCATAATCACCATGCATAACGAAAAAACAACACCATCCCATAGTGCGGACCCAGAAGCATTTACACCCGATATCATACCGATACACCAGTCACGCAATGGCGGTCCGATTATTGAAATGGCCGGTAACCAAATTCGTAGCCGCGAGATGCTCACAGGAGCGGCCGCTGAACTGCAAGCAGATATCGCGCATTTGCAGGAGCTACGCGAACTCCCTCCACGGCGCAACATCTTTAAACGCAGGCGGCAAAAACGAGCCCTTAACGACTGGTTGAGTCGTAACCATTATGTTGACGCCGATGAAGCGCATAGCGATCTGTTCGAACAACATGCCAGCACAGCCAAGGATGCCGAAGCTATGGCAGCAGACGTGGAGCAGGTCTGGCTCCCGAAAGTACGCGAATCACTCGGCGAACTGCACGAAGAGGATAAAGACTACGCAGACAAACTTTTCCGCGCACATGATTTCCCAAATGACATTCTAGACGCCTGCGACCAGCAATCAAGCGCCGCCGGGCGCAAACCGAATATTTTAAACTGGCTTAGTCAGAAGCCGAGCGCCGAAGACCCGTTCGGCGCAGACGACCAACAGCTTGAATCGGTCCTCTTGTGGAACGCATCATGCACAGAGCGTATGGCCACCAACCCAGAAGGCGTAGCCCGTACCATAAGCGGACACTTTCAGCAAATAAACCAAAGGGTGGCAGAAGGCAAACTAGATGAGTCGTGGGCAAATGCCAAACCCGATATATCACGCGTTATTATTGGTGACATTATGGATGTGCGGTTCTTGGGTTACGGGGACATACGACGCGGTGGCACCTATAATCGTGAAAACAAATCGCTCACGCTATGGCCGTATGAGCTTGAAGAAGAAAATTCCACCGCTCATATCTGCAAACATGAATGCGACCATGCATTGGGCGGCTTTAAAGAAAAATGGCTCAACGAAGGATTTACCGAAGCCTTTACGCTTATAATTGAAGATAAGGATCCTTTTGAGGAATCAAATGTCTATAATTCAAACCGGCTGGGCATTAAAAAGTTACTGGAAGGCGCCGACCTCACCTGTAAAGACGTGTCCGCTTTTTTTATCGGCCACGATGTCGAATCAAACGAAGCCCAGCTTCATGAATTTTTAACGCAAGCATACGATGGCAACGATGTCTTAGGCGCCGTGAATGCAGCATACCGGGAATCATTCCAAGATGACGATAACAAACTCCATGACCCGAAAACCGAAGACGAGGCTTTCTTCGTGGCGGCATTAACCGCCCTAACAATTAGCGATTTGTTTAAAGACGCACAACGTAACGCAGATGCCATAACCGAGCACGTAAAACAGCTCGCCCTGGATGCTTCTAGCCTCAAATATATTGCTTTCAAGCATGCATACCTCTTTTTTGCAAAAATGGCAGATAGGTAAGCGCCCTCTATTGCCATTTAACTAAAAAGTGGCTCGGCCTCGATTCGCTATGTCGATAACCCCTTGCGCCCACTGCTTTACCTTATTACCGAGTTTGCTATTTATGTATTCAAAACTTACCGAATTGCAGCTGGAGATAAAGCCTAAAGCAGAGGCTGGAGCAGTATGATAAGTGCAATGGATAATAATAACGATGCTAGGACTAAATTAGCTGGTAGCGACCCTGAGACGACTAATCTGGGTAGGAAACTTGGGATTTTCACTAATTGGGCTAATTTTGAAGTAGCGGCCGCATCATGCTCCGCAATTCCTGAGAAGATTTGGGCTGACGCAGTAGTCGAAGAAGTGAGTACCTATATGGATAAGATGGGGCTTATGGAATCTATCCATTACCAACTGCTCTCATATTTAAGAAGTGGCGCTCCAGTTATTCGTGTATCGCATCAACCGAATCTATTTGCAGGTCTGAATGTTCTCGGGTTGACCATGTATGCTTGCGAAATCGCTAAAATGACAGGCTCTATTCCAGTACTAGTTGGGGTTGATTACGACGAAGCAGGTGACCAGCGGTTTCGCACCTCCCTACTTCCTCCAACAAATGGATCGGCTCCAGTATACCTGAAAGGTGCAGTGCCTAGGGGCTTACGACGTATGGTCGCATACGGTGTTCCTAAGCCGGATGCCGAGATCGTGCGAGATTGGATTAAACTACAGGAGCAAACTGCCCTGCATTGGCGCAGGCACTTTAAATTATTTGCAAATCAGAGATATCTCATATCGGATTTGCCCTATTTAGAGTTTTTAAATAGAGCTGATTCGCTAACGGAATTCAATCTGTCATTGATGGTGTTTTATGCGAAAGAGGTATTTGGTTGTGACATACTTGCTGTACCCGCAAGCCGACTCTTGCCTAATCTAAACGGCCCCATTAATGAATTGATAAATACATTAGTTGAAGCTGACCCCACGTGTGCAAATCGCCTGATTTGGCGCATATGTGGAACCTGCTACGAGCGATGTCCAACTGTACCGCAGAATGGCAGTCGGCTATTTGCAGGGTGGCGATGCACTTTTTGCCATGTCGCTGATTTAGAGACGCTCGACTGGACTAAAATGCTAGAATTGGAAGTCGGGTCTACTCCCGCCTTTGTGCCCAGGGTTGCCTTATGTGATGCAATAGATTTTCGAATGGCGCGTTCCCGCGGCTCTATTTCGTATGCAGGAGGCGTAAAGCATATTTTCGATAGTCGTTTGCTAGCTCTAAAGGCGGGGCTTGATATAATCCCAGAATTTGTATGGGAGCCAACTAATCTTTTTCAATTCGTTCCAGGAGAGGAAAAAATAAACGAGGGTTGGAAAAAAGGAAAATACAGTGCGTTTGTTCTAAACGATATATTCGGCTCAGAAAGACTTATACACGAGATAGGTCAAAATGTAACGCCACGAAGGATTCGAACTCAAACGAAACGCTAATTTACAAGGAACAAAATATTTTATAATACCTTGGCTGGCCACGTAGCCCAAAATTGGAACACCATTCTGCCGAGCTTGTTGCTAATGTATCGAAAACTGCGCGAATTAGAAAGCGTACATACCGAAGTGATCGACGTACAGCGCGAGGAAGGTTAGGCTTTCTCCGTGCTTACTAAGAAGATCCTATCGTCAAAGCCACCTCGTTCCTCAAATTTTTGTGCCCGTTTAGCTTCGATTTGCTCAGGGGTATACCCACGGGCCTTGCCAATTGCTCGAAGTACCTCCAAAGCATCCGCTAGCTCACCCAGTACGTCGTTTGGTTCTGCCTCTCTGACTTCCCGACTTTCTTCATCAAGTTTGTCATATAGGGCACTAATGTACTCTGCGTCGTCGAGGGTTCTTGTCGTAGGAACGTCACCATTCACTTGGCAAATTTCTGGAATCTTGTCTCTGACTAGTTTGTTATGTTCTGTCATAGGCATAACTATAGCAATAAATACGGGAAAGTCGCCAGAAAGGATTCGAACTCGTGCAAAGTAAAACTTTACAAATTGAAAATATATTTTCTAATAATATCTTGGCTGGCCACGTAGCTCAAAATTGGAACACCATATTGCCAAGCCTGCTTAATATGTACCGAAAGTTAGAGGAACTTGGCGTTACTCGCCAAGCGCCCCAAAAATACTTGGATCCTTAACTTCCAACTCTGCCAGAGCCGCCCGGGCCACAAACTGAGCCGCTATATGTTCATCGCTAAGCGTAAGCTCATCAATATCATTAGTGTCCAATGTTACTGCATAGTTTGTAACCTCGACTGTTTGACCATCAAACGGTCGAAAGAACGTCCATTTTCCAAGCTCATGTCCCACCTGGGCTTTTCTACTCAGTTCTTCTTCTACTTCACGTGCGAGTGCAATCGCATCGTCTTCTCCAGCTTCTACCAGACCGCCAGGAAGATCCCAGTTGGCCTTCATATCAGCTCGTCCTGCGGCATTGCGTTGCAGGAATAGAATGTCACCCTGTTCGTTTGTAATAACCGCTTTAACTGCGTGTGTCGGTATAACTTTTTCCATAGTCACATCATACACTAGAGAGTTCGAAGTTATGCTATCTCATCGCCACAAAGGATTCGAACCCATGAATACAGATTACAAAATTCCCAAAACAAAAAGTGCCCCAAATTTTGGAACACTTTCTTATCTGTATAATATCTTGGCTGGCGAGGTAGGATTCGAACCTACGATCTCCTGATCCAGAGTCAGGCGCCTTACCGCTTGGCCACTCGCCATTATTGTCGCTCTTGCAAAGTGCTGCGCCATTCATGGAGCGCCTCCATTTATCATTGCAAGTGCCGCGTATGCGGCTGGAACAGATGTATTATAAGATAAACGCTTACCCAGAGCAAGGCTATAAGCCTTCGTCAATACGTTTTTGCAGTCCTGGCATATTTGTAATTACCAGCCTATTGGAACGGAGCTCAAGCAATCCTAGCTTCTTGAGCTTGCTGAGCTCACGGCTCACCGTTTCGCGGGTCAGGCCAGCGCGAGCACCAAGGTCTTTCTCCGTGAGAAAAATAGCAACTCCGTCACTCTCTTTTTTGCCAAATCGCTTAGCCTCTACTATTAGTTCGTACACAAGCCTGCTACTAGCGCTGCCAACCATTAAACGGGCCATACGCCCAAGCAGCCCATCAAGACCACGATACACGCGGCTCAGCAGGTCGTACACTACATCTGGGTTCTCTTTGAGGAACGCTACCACATCTGCCACTGGTGCCTGGCGTAACTGCACGTCAGTCTCTGCCTCGTAGATATAGGTATTGGGCGTGTCATTTATTGCATGTGACATGGGGAAGAAGGCGGGCGGTTTGAATAAGTTCAAAATAACTTCGTCGCCGCGATATGACACGTCGTACTGCTTAACCGTGCCCTTAATGACGTAAAAGACATATTGCACCTGATCGCCGTTCAAAAGCAATACCTGGCCTTTGCTATACAAACGCAGGGTATAAGCGGCAAAGAATGATTCTACCTTTTTCGCAACATCTGTCATCTTGTTTGACTATAGCATTATGTGTAATTTCAATCATAGCCACATTGTGCGCCGGGGCGTATTATGAAGCTATGAGCACACTCACCCATGCCGAAGAAATCATCTCATATATCACCCATCACCCTGTCATGGTAGTAAGCACTGTTGACGTGGCCAGCAGACCAGACGGCGCAGCCGTGTACGTGTTTACTTCATCGCTCAAGCATCTGTATTTTATTACAAAAACTCAAACCCAAAAATTCGAAAACATTACCCAAAACCAACATGTCGCCCTCACCAGCTACGACATGCACGATAACAGCAGCCTACAAATTACCGGCGCCGCCCATGCCGTTCACGAGGCCACAACCATAGAAATGGTCATGAGCAATATGTCTGCCATTTACGCAAAAAGCAGCGACTGGCTACCTCCGATAGCCAAATTCCGTGCTGGCCCGTACCAAGTAGTAAGGGTGACGCTGCAGCATGCCCGTCTTGCCCGCTACAAAGATGCAAAGCCGGGCGACCCACATATCTTTAAAGAAGTGAGCGCAAGCGACCTATAACATAAACCGGGCAGCCATAGTCAGACCAACCAGAGCACCGAGCGCCGCCCACGCTAGGGTGTCCCAACCGGCTACGATAACCTTTTGCACAAACTCCCTGCCCCGTTCGCCAATGGGCAGAATGCTTGCGTTAAGCCGCAGCCAGCCCCAATTAAGCAGTAGTAATCCGCCAAAACAGAAGATGCAAAAAATGCAAAGTGCGCCAATTTCGAATGTACTTTGCCACAAAAACCACAAAGCAAAACCAAGGGTGAATAGTACAAGCGCCTGAATACTCAGCCGTAACTTGCCGGGAAGCGTTCCGCCAACAGCCCCAACGAACGCCGTAGTGGCAAAAATAACAAACAACGCCATGCACATAATTGAATTCGGAAAACCAAACACCGAGCTCTGCCAGGCGTTCAATACTGTTGAACAATTGAATACGCTATTAAAGTTGCAAGGCAACACGGCGTCTTTATTTTGCAGCAGCACCAATTTTTCAAGCGTCTGTAAAAACGCTGCCACCACCCCGACTACTCCCCCTGCGACCATAATGCTATAGATAGTACGTTGTTTCATGCCTCCACTATAAAAAGAAGTTGGCAGAATGGGAGTGATCGTAATCACACGGCGGCGGCCAATATGCGGTACAATAGGCATAAGTATTATGGACACATTCACCAAGTCAGCCATTTCTTATATGCGTGCCGCCAACTATCTAACCGCGGCACAGATATTTCTGCAGGATAACTTTTTATTGGAGCGGCCCCTCACAGCCGCCGATATTAAACCACGCCTACTCGGCCATTGGGGGTCGGGTCCCGGTGTTAACTTGGCATATCTTCACCTCAATCGCATGGTAAAAAAATATGGCCAAGAAGCGTTGTTTGTGTTGGGGCCAGGCCATGCCTTCCCTGCTCTTCAGGCTAACTTGTTTATGGAAGGCTCACTCGCCGAATACTATCCAGATGCTAAACAAACCTACGAAGGCATCGGCTACATCTGCCGCAACTTTAGTTGGCCGCATGGTTTTCCAAGCCACAGCAACCCAGGTACGCCGGGCGTCATTTTAGAGGGAGGCGAATTAGGCTACTCACTTTCAACAAGCTACGGGGCAGCCCTCGACAACCGTAACCTTATTGTTGCCTGTTTGGTTGGCGACGGCGAAGCCGAAACCGGGCCAACGGGCGGCGCCTGGCATCTCAATAAACTCGTTAACCCTAAAACAAACGGGACGGTACTCCCAATTCTGCACGTAAACGGCTACAAAATCTCCGCGCCAACCATTTTTGGACGCATGAGCGATGATGAGCTCAAATCGTTATTCTGGGGCTACGGATACGAACCGCGTATTGTAAGCGGCGATAATCTCCACGAACAAATGGACGAAGCGCTCAATTGGGCCCACGAACTTATTTGGGACATTAAAAACGCGCCAGAAGTACGGGTTGCGCCCCGCCTCCCCATGATTGTCATGCGCACGCTTAAGGGATGGACTGGCCCCAAAGAGCTAAACGGCAACAAGATTGAGGGTAACGCGCTCAGCCACCAGGTGGTGCTTACCGAAGCAAAAACAAATCCCGACCAACTAAAAATGCTCGAGGGATGGCTGCGCTCATACAAGTTCACTGAACTTTTTGACCGCGAGCATGGCTTTGGCGATTTCCTGCAAGAAAACCTGCCCGAGCCCAACCAGCGCATGGGTATGAGTCCCCACGCAAAGGGCGGCGAACCCACATATAAGCCCCTCAAGCTACCGACTGCCGAACAATTCGCAGAAGACGCAACCGTGCCTGGCACTATTGGCTCCAGCAGCATGCGACGCGCCGGCCTATACTTGCAAGAAGTGTTCAAACTCAACAAAGACACTAACAACTTTAGGATGATGTCGCCAGACGAGACTTATTCAAACAAGCTCGACGCCGTATTTGGCGAAACCACCCGCGCCTGGATATGGCCGCTAGAGGACTGGGACAAAGACATGGGGCCAGACGGCCGTGTTATGGAAATGCTGAGCGAACACAATTTGCAGGGGCTGTTCCAGGGCTACACACTCAGCGGCCGCCATGCGATTTTCGCCAGCTACGAAGCCTTTATCCAAGTTATCGTAAGCATGGCCGACCAGTACGCCAAATTCTTAAATCAGGCGCTAGAAGTGCCGTGGCGCGGGCCAATTCCGTCGCTCAACTACATACTCACTAGTTCGGGCTGGCGGCAAGACCACAATGGGTTCAGCCACCAGAATCCCGGCTTTATAGACGCAGTACTGCAGCGTCAGGGTGATTTTGCTAACGTGTACTTTCCTCCAGACGGTAACAGTACCCTAGCGGTGCTTGAACACATTATGGCCACAACGCGTCAAATTAATGTCGTGGTTGCCGGCAAGACGCAAGAACCACGCTGGCTAACGCCGGAAATGGCCAAAGAAGCACTCGTCAGTGGCCTTATGACATGGGAGTTTGCGAGCGACAACGATCCGGATGTTGTCTTGGCCGGCATTGGCGACTATCCGACCAAAGAAGTACTTGCTGCCATTGATCTTGCTAAACAAGAATGGACAGATGTGCGCCTTCGTTGCATAAATATAAGCTCACTCACTAGTTGCGGTCTTGGCCAAGGCGGTACCTGCGTGACGCAAGAAGAATTTGACCGCCAATTCACTACCGATAAACCAGTTATATGTAACTTCCATGGTTACCCAGAAACACTTGAGGCAATTCTGTTTAATTATGCGAGTGATTCAGCCCGTTTCGATATTCGCGGCTACGTAGAAAACGGTTCAACCACGACGCCATTTGATATGCACGTGCGTAATAAAACCAGCCGGTATCACTTGGTTATGGCCATATTCGAAAAACTTGCTCACACCAACCGCATTCCCTACGAAGAATCGCGGCATATCATTACCAAATACAAACAACTTATTGAAGCCAATACCGACTATATTCGCAAAAACGGCGTCGACATGCCAGAAATTGACGCATGGGTATGGCCGGCCCGCTAATATTAGTCGCAAATCCAGGGAGTGCGAGCCGCAAATATGCGCTGTTCAAGGACGGACAGGAACACGCCAGCCTTCATTTTGAGCATGAAAACGGAGCGGTCATTTGTACACTCCGCTATGGCCAAGAATCGCGCGCAGTAGACACCAGGGAAGCAACACTCGAAACAGCCGCTGCTAGTGTTGCTCCTCTGTTGCGCCAGTATGGTATTACTGGCTCAGACACCGTTTCTCGGATCGGTCTCCGTATTGTCGCACCGAGCAATTACTTCCTAGAGCACCGGGAAATCACCGAGGAGGTGACCGCCGCTCTGCACCATATACAGCCACGGGCGCCACTCCACGTTACCGCTACACTTCAGGAGCTCGATGCACTCCATGAAGCGTTCCCTAATGCCCGCATTTTTGGCGCCTCCGACAGCGCCTTCCATAAGACAAAACCCGACTATGCCTGGAATTATGGCATATCGCTTGCAGATGCAGACAGGTTCGAACTGAAGCGGTTTGGCTACCACGGCCTTTCCGTCGCCTCGGTAGTGCAGACACTAACGGCAGCAGGCAAATTACCGCCTCGCCTTATAGTGGCTCATATTGGCAGCGGCGTGAGTGTCACGGCGGTGCGTGGAGGCCGGAGCCTCGATACAACTATGGGCTATTCACCGCTTGAAGGGCCAATCATGGCCACGCGCAGCGGCAACCTCGATATTACCGCAGCCCATGCATTGCAGGATGCAATGCATCTTAACAATGCTGCCCTAGCCGATTATCTCCACACCGCTAGCGGCCTCGAAGGACTTGGGGGCAGCTCCGATATTCGTGAACTGCTCAGGCGTGAGGCGTCAGGCGACCACCGGGCGACGCTGGCCCTGCAAACCTATGTGTTTAGCTTGCAAAAAGCAATCGGCCAAATGGTTGCCGCGCTGGGTGGCGCCGACATGCTTGTGTTTACTGGAACCGTCGGGGAACGTTCAGCTCCTATTCGCGAGCGCATTCTTACCCACTTGCATTATCTCGATTTCTTTTTGGCGCCCAAATCTAATAATGCCTGCAGCAATCCAGATGAACCCGTATTAATAAGCCGCCTCGCGCAGTCAAAACCCATTATGGTTGTTCCCGCTAATGAAGCGGCGCAAATCGCCCTAACGGTGCAACACGCCCAAAATTTGTAATACGCCCATGAGGCCCGCTGCCGCTAAAGGCACGTATAGATTATCCACTCCTTTATGACCACGCGCCTCCACAACCGTTAAGGCGGAGGCCAAGATACCGCTCCAAATAGCAACAACGGCAAGGTCTGCCGCATCTTCAACGAGCCATAGAACAAGGCCAATACCTATAAGAAGCGTGCTCACGAAGAACGCAATGCTACCTTCATAACTCTTGTGGCCGTCGCGGACTTTATACTTTTTGCGGCCAAAGCGCACACCAACAAGGCTAGCAAGGGCGTCACTAACGCCAAGTGTGAGCACGGCATAGCTGTAAAGCAACTGGTCCGGGAAAAGCAACGCGCTTAAACAAATGGCAAGTGGGAAATATACTTCGCCATAGGTCTTACGGCTAACGCTATGTACCGACTTGAACATCTGCAGCTTCATAGACACCAGGACGGCGGGCACAAACAACGCCCCTAGCAAGGCGATCTCTTTATAGTCCAATACAAATGGCAGAAGAGCAGCGGCAATACCTGCGAGCATGTGGCCAATTTTGCGAGCTACCTCGGCAGGTGGACGTAAATTAGCAGCCACGAGTTCCAGGACCACAAATATCAAGCCGTATGCAATAGTAACCAGCACAAACTTCATGCTTATATGGTACACCACTTGCCGGTGTAGCGGTTAGGTTTCTGGTTCCGCCTCGGCTACGGGGATAGGGTTAGCTGGCTGATAGCCGCCCCACACAATGCCCTGGACAGAGGCAAGCGGCAACCAGCCATAGTGACGACTGTCAGTACTCTCCATTGGGTTGTCGCCAAGAAGGTACACGCGACCGTCTTCTATTTGGCTGATTCGTTTAATAAGTTCGAGGTGGTGATGGCGAACAATCACTACATCCCCCACCCTTGGCTTACGCAAACGCGCGGCGAACACCAGCCGGCCCGGCGTATATGCCGGCGCCATACTCATACCCTCTACGCGCCGTATAAAGAACATGCTATTTCTTTGATTCCTCAAACATGCGTTGAATGCCAGCGACAAGCTCAACCAGTTTTTGCGCTTCTTCGCGGCTGACGCTTTGCTTAACCTTGCCACATTGCTTGGCAGCCTCCCACATTTTAGTGTGGAGGTCGGGGAACTTCTCTAGATGCTCTGGTTTAAAATAGTCACTCCACAAAATATAAATTTGGTCTTTGCAGAGCTGCGCATGTTTTTCTTTCGTCATGACCATGCGTATGAAGTTATTGTGACTGTCTGATTTCTCGCTGGCTCCTTCGGGCAGAGCTTCAATCTTCTCGATCATTTTTAAACAGGTGTCTGCGGCGTGGTGCATGGTATCGGTTTCGTAAATACCACAAGGGACATCGCAGTGCGCATACACAGGTTTAATAAGTTTATTAAGTAAACTCATACTTACCCTCCAAATTATACTTTTCTATTATACCCGTCAAGCATAAATACAATGCGTTGTAATTTTATGCAAAAATGCTTGCGCTTGTCCCAATAACCGTATAAGCTTGTATTTAAGCGAAACGGCAAAATAAACACCACAAAAACAAAAGTCGAGGTCGCTAGCACCACCACAACAACTCTTTCTTATGCCATGGTAAACGGTGCAAGTGCTCTGCGTCTTCGGTGTACGGCTCGTTTACCCTGGCCCTTAACGGTCAACTGTCCACTCATGTATGAGTGGTCTTTTGTTATTTGGTACAATAAACATGCACGCGAGACAAGGAGGTTGTCTGTGATACAAGCACTCGCAGTACTGGCCAGCGCGCCAATATATGCAGAGTATTACGACGCGAAGCTTGCAGCGCTCGGTCGCATTGTGACGTGTCTGCCTGCGTTCCTCGATTCGGTACATCCAACTGGCCAAGTCCCAAAGGAGATCCAGGAAATCGGCCAAGCGGCTGAAGACCTCATAATCCACAAGCTTCTCAGAGTGAATAACCTTCGGTTCAGTACGCTCCAGGACGAGGAGCTGACCGGCCTGGAGTTGTCCTTCGCCCACTACGACAGCAATGAGCGAATCACAGTCCTAGGGGATTTCATAGGCGACGACAAAGAATCAGCGTTCTTCCGCCTGTTCGGACTCTGCCAAGAAGAGATCGACGCCTACCCAGAAACGCAGCTCGGCTACTTCGTGCTTCGTTGCAACGGTGACAGCTTCAGCGCCGCAATGCTTCTGGCTACTGGAGAGGACGGCTGGTGCGACGACGCCTTCCGCACGCCAGATTGGCTCTTGGCCAAACTGATTGTTGCAGCAAAGAAGGTTCTCGCGTGATCGTGGCGTCCGGGTGTCTCCCGGGCGCCACAGCGAGATGTTAATTCTTAGCAGCTTTCGGGCTGTTTTCTTTTCGCCATGCTTCTATTTGCGCGTGGTTGCCACTCAGCAATACATCTGGCACGTTCATGCCCCTAAATTCGGCAGGGCGCGTGTATTGCGGAAACTCCAATGTCTCGCCATCACTAAAACTCTCGATTTCAGCACTTTTTTCACCACCTAATACGCCAGGAATCAAGCGAGTAATACTATCAACAATTATCATGGCTGGTATTTCACCGCCCGTCAGCACGTAGTCACCAACGGAAATTTGCCCATCAACAATGCTAGTGATGCGCTCATCATACCCTTCGTAGCGGCCGCAAATAATAATGAGCCCCCTACCGTCATCCGCCAGCTCTTGTGCCTTGGCCTGCGCCCAACGCTCCCCGCGGGGTGTCATTAGCAGAACTAACGCGTCTGGATCGTTCTTTTTGGCCGCTTCAACGGCAGCGAATAATGGCTCAGGTTTTAGCAACATGCCGTCACCACCACCATAAGGCGTATCATCTACCTGTTTGCGCGGACCAAGGCCGAATTCACGCAAATTAATAGTCGTTATTTCAACGATCTCGCGGTCTTGAGCTTTCCAGAGCATACTCGCACCAAACACGCCCGTAAACATCTCAGGGAAAAGCGTAATGACTTGCACGAGGCGAGGTTTCATATCTGTTTGAGTATAGCATAAAAATTGCGTACACACATTTAAATGGTATAATAAATTTGATCGACCGTGGAGGCGTCCAGCAGCCACGGCATCAGTGCGGAGGGAGTTATACCGTGGAGCGCTCACCCCTGAGCCCACACGCGCTTACGCTGAGGGATCTCCTTCTCTTGCCCGACGGCTGCAGCATTGTCGTTTTCGACAGGCGAAAAGGCACATGCAAACGCATTTTCTGTCGGGCTATCGAGGAAAGCACCATAACCGAAGCGCTGGAGGGAGAGGAGGAAAACTGGAGCCTGACCACGCTCTGGCATACCCAATTCGGCGTTCGGCCATACACGAATGGGACGTGGTGCGATGTGCACTGTCTCGTGCGGCCGGAACACGTCAACTCACTGCCCCCGGTGGACCCGACCGTCGTATCCCGGTGCGAAGGTCACCACCTGTAGAGCTATGCCGTGCGACCGGAGCTCTCTCCGCTCGCACCCAGAGCCGCCAATTATTTGGCGGTTGCGGGTGCGAAAACCAATGAATCATGGTATTATATGTGCGATTCAGCCCTTGATCGCGCTCGCGTCATTGGCGCGATCATCATGCGGAGGAGCTTCGCGCCATGAATGATGACTGGAAGCCCGAAAGAAGTTGGCTGCTACTCGGCCGGCATGCACTGACCATTGCAGAATTGATGGATCAGGGGCCCGGTACCTACATCACGGTGTACGACCTGCAACTGGGCACCGTTGCCCAAGGACCCGTAACTAGCGTCGATGAAAACCACATTCACCTCGCCGACCTCACCGGCAATAACCAAGACCACTTCACGGTCGAGGCGGCCGGGTTGGTACCCGAACAAAGGGACAGCACCCTCACCATCCTCACAAGCAACCTGCAGGCTCTGCGCCTCTAGCCGGCCCGGAGTAACGCCTGATGCAGTGTGCGACGGAGCGCTCCTCCGCTCGCACCCAGAATTGCTAAGTTGTTAGCGACTGTGGGTGCGAAAAATTTCAACAAACAAAATAACCGGCGTGGTGGTGCCGGTTACTTTGCCACATAAGGCTCACAGCCTGAGCTGCTCGCAAGAGCCTGGTTTTTGTTTTTGTTGTTGGCCGTGCCAACTTAGTTTTAATTATATGTCGAGATCGTCCATATCCGCAAGCTCTTTCCGAGTCCTTGCAGCAACAGAGTCCTTTTCTTCCACAGGCTCCTCTGTTGTTTCTTCCACAGTCTTGCTAGATTTTGCAGAAGATGTTTTAGCAGAATCATCACGCGCTGAATCGTCAGCAACCACGGAACCCTCATCTGCAACGCCGCCCGGGCGGTCAACATCAACAATCTTAAGGTTATAGCGGGCGTCGTTTTTAGTTCCAAGGGCACGTAATAGGGTGCGTACGCTTTGGGCGGTTGCTCCGCGCTTGCCTATAACACGGCCCAGGTCTTCTGGGTCAACGGTCAGCTCAAGCAACACGCCTTTTTCGTCTATGCGGCGTTCAATCTTTACCGCCTCTGGCTTGCTGACGAGGGATTTTACAATAAACTCTACGAATTGTTGGTCGATACTGGTCACTGAGAGCTTCTCCTTACTGCTTGCTTTATTGTATCGTACGCTCGCCTCGGCAGCAAACTGCTTGTGTTCATTAATTATATATTGCTAATACTAATAAATATGATAAAATAAGTTTCAAGCTCCAATTAGCCGCTCACCTACAGGAACGAGGCTAGAGAAAATGGGCAAGAGTCAGCTCAAAAACGGCCACACAGGACGCAAGCCGAGCCACGGCACCCGGCGGCATGACATGCTCAACGGTCGGCCCGGCCGCCGCAGTCAGAGCCCCAACAAGCCGGACAACGGCACCTGGCCCCTCGTCATGGATCCCGTCACGGACACGCCCGAGGCCAGTGCGGCCTCGGGCGTCGACCCAACGACACCCATCGAGGAGCTGGATCTCTCCGTCGGCGCATACAACCCACTCAAGGGTGAGGGCATCAACAACCTGGGTGAACTCATCGCGCGCACCAAGGCCGACCTGCTGGACCTCCGCAACTTCGGCCAGAAGCGCCTGGACGAGGTCAAGGACAAGCTGCGCGACAAGTTCAGCCTCTACCTGAAGGGTGACGGTCCCGCGGCAGGCTGAACAACCGGAGCGGGCACCGGCCACCGGGAGAATTTCTCCTAGGTGGCCGGTGCCGCAGCAACATTTCTGACATTATAATAAAACACCCCGCTATCTTGAGCGGGGTGTTTTATTATTCTTATTCTTTTGTTTCTTCTGGCTGTTCGGCCGGAGCCTCTTCCGCACTCGCCTCTTCGGTTGCTGGCTCCTCAGGAGCGGCTTCCTCTTTAGGCTGATTCTTGCGAAGTTTGTCAGGGTTACGAATGCCGCTTTCTTTGTCGGTGCGTGGCTGCTTCACCCAAGCTGGCATTGCAATCTTCTGGTCGGTCAGTAATTTAACCACGCGAGGCGTTGGCTGGGCGCCATTCTTAAGGTAAAAACCAATCTTTTCAGCGTCGAGTTTGACTTCTTTGGTGTGTGGGTTGTAAGCGCCAACGTAGGCGACAACACGGCCGCTGCTAGGGTGGCGTTGGGCTTCCTGAACGGCCAAGCGATACACAGGGGCAGCTTTACGGCCAAGTCGTTGCAAACGGATTGCGAGCATGTACAAAAAATCCTTTGTTGTTTGATAGTTAAACTAATGGCTTATTCTACAGGGGATGGCCTCTGTTGTCAACAATGGGCTACTTGTAGTAGCTCTCAAGGGCAGCTTTAGCAGCTTCCTGCTGCGCCACTTGTTTTGATGGGCCCGTTCCTTTACCGCGCAGTTTGCCAGCGACATATACACCGAGCGTAAAGGTTTTATCGTGGTCAGGGCCGGTTTCTTCAAGCACTTTGTAGACTGGCGTGTGGCCGTCGGTACTCTGCGCCACCTCTTGCAGGCGGCTCTTAGGGTCACGCCAACTGCCGCTCGCGAGGATTTCTTCGAAGGTTGTCAAAATGTTGTCGTGGATAAACTTGCTAGCTTCGTCGTAACCCTTATCAAGATAAATAGAGCCAATAACCGCTTCGAATGCGTTTGCCAAAATCTGCTGGCGGGCACGCGGGCTGCTCGCCTGCTTTTCACCACGGCTCATGCGCATGAGCTGGTCAAGGCCGAGCTTCGCGCCCGCAGCACCTATAGACTCGGTGCGCACTAGCGCAGCGCGCCAATTGGTGAGTATTCCTTCCGACTCTTCGTAGGTCTTGTACAGATATTCCGTGACCACAAGCTCAAGCACGGCATCGCCCAAAAACTCAAGGCGCTCGTTGTGCTCTTTGGTACTTTTTTTGTGTTCGTTTACATAGGAACGGTGTGTCAGGGCAGTCACAAGCAACTGCGGGTCGTCGTAAGTAAACCCGAAATTTTCTTTTGCAAATGCCTGGTAGGGGCTAAAGTCCTGCATACCGTATTTTCTTCATGGCCACTAAAAGTAGCTTAGAGATATCTTCATATTCAATCATATCAAGTGCGTCGTGAATCTTGAACCAACCAATACCGTTCATCCAATCTTCTTTTTTGAGACTGTTCGTGTCGCCAAGGGCACGGACTAGATAGATTTGCGTGGTCATGAGCACCAGGCTTTGCTGGCGGCGGTAACGGAAGTTAATTTTGCCAAGCCAGTTGAGCACTTCCATCTTTTGTAAGCCCGTTTCTTCGCGGACTTCACGCTCGGCCGTTTCTTTGGCGGTCTCGCCTTCTTCAATGTGACCTTTAGGAATTGTCCAACGGTCTTTAGCGTCTTGGGTTAATAAGACCTCAAGGTCTTTGGTTTTTTCGTTACGCCTAAAAACCACGCCACCGGCGGTTTGTTCGCGTACGACTTCTTGAATGATAGGTTTGTGGCGCTGAAAGTATTTCTTAAAGCGCTCAAACTTTGGAACTTGCATTGCTGCCATCGGCTTCTTTTCCTTCGATCAGCGTGCGGTAGGCAGTGCCCAACACGCCGTTGACAAACTTCGATGAGTTGTCCGAACCAAATGCCTTGGCCAACTCAACGGCTTCGTTAATGGCCACCTTTGGTGGTACTTGCTCGGCCATATGCAATAGCTCGTACAAGGCCATGCGCAAAATAGTGCGGTCGATACGGGCGATTTGCTCAAGCGGCCACTCTGGCGCAATGGGTTGAATGGTTGCGTCTAGCTCAGCGGCTAACTTTTGCACGCCATGAACGAGCTGATTGACGAAATCTTTGTCGTCAATTGCTTCATCATAACGCTCAAGATTGCGCGCCAAAATCTCATCGATATCCGCCATAGCGTCAGCGCTATCTTGGCGGAACTCGAACTCATACAATGTTTGCAGAGCAATTATACGACCCAGGTGACGATTCGATGCCATAGTAGAAGTTTGTTAAAGTTAACTTAAATGAGGCTTGCTTAAGCCTTTTTCTTACCAGTTTCGCGCTTGGTAGTGGTAGCCTTTACCTTGCTTCCAGCTTTGCTCAGTAGGCCGTTCACCTTGCGCTTGAGTTCCAAGCTCAGGTGTGAACGGCGCAGGCCGGTCTTGCGCGGAGATGTTTGCTTCTTGGGCTTACCCATAAAAAGCCTCCTTCTGTTTATCTGTGATTACTTGGGGCTAATTATAAGTGAAAAAGTCAAAAACCACAAGGGAGCCGATACCCGGCACCGTTATATTGAAGAGTCCCGCGAGGACCCTTCAAA
>DATIBT010000074.1:0-6143 GCA_035457345.1 Saccharimonadales bacterium (SeqCode)
TTAGAGTACGTGTTAGTGACGTCGTCTAGGCTGTCGAGTGCATCCATGAGGTTCATAATCTTGCGGGCAGTTTCTGAGTCGGTAATGTCGACCGTATTATTGGGCACGAATGTCAGCGCGGCTTCTTTAAGCGTTAAACCCGCAGCCTGCAATGCGTCACGGACTGCAGCAAGCTGTTTGGGATCGGTGTAAATGAGTAGTTCACCGTCTTCAACTTCGGCGTCTTCGGCGCCAGCATCTATGGCGGTGAGCATTGCTTCGTCGGCGTCACCAGTAAATGCAGCCCTAATCTCACCCTTGCGGCTAAACTGGAAGGCAACCGAACCCGGCTCGGCCATGCTGCCACCATTTTTAGTAAAGGCCACGCGCACATCAGGATAGGTGCGGTTTTTGTTGTCTGTGGCGCACTCGACAATAACGGCAATGCCACCAGGGCCGTAGCCTTCGTAGGTGACTTCCTCAATTTGAGCGCCGCCCAACTTGCCAGCGCCACGGTCAATGGCGCGCTGAATGTTGGCGTTTGGCATGTTGGCCGCACGTGCCTGGTCCATGACGAGACGCAGCGCAAAGTTCATGCCCGGGTCCGCACCGTTTTTGGCTGCAATGGTGAGCGCGTTGGCGAGTTTAGTAAATACCGCGCCTTTTTTGGCATCGGTTGCTTCTTTTTGTCGCTTAATAGTCGACCATTTTGAGTGTCCAGACATAACAACTTCCCGTTTAATTTGACAGATGGCTATTTACCTTATTCTACCATACTTTTTGTCAAAAAGTTATGGCCGGTTGTACGCCATAGCACGATACATATGAGTACTATCCCGCCATAGCAGGCGATCATACTCTGCGGCGGAATGGTCACCTGTACGATCGCCCAAGGTATCTGTGCGAGGAGCCCAACTAATTGCACCACATAGGCGAGCAACCAGCCCGCCGGCAGTGACACGTATGCCGCCACTGCAGGCATAACCAGCCCGGCAAGCCCACCGCTAAATGCCAGCAACATAATAAGCGGCACCAGTGGCACAATGAGTATATTTGCAGGCAAGGCTAGAAGCGACGGCGCACCGAATATCGCCAACAACAGCGGAAGGGTCATTACCTGCGCCGCGATTGTCTCAAGCATAATTTGCCCAATGAGCTTGGGCTCTTTTTTACCGAACAGCCGGTGCTGTAACAGCGGCGCGACAATCAACACGCCAGCAAACGCCAGGAATGATAACCACCAGCCAATGTCATACCAGAAATCGAGCGGGTCGAGCCCGGCGGTTATCGCTGCAGCAAACAACAACAGTACCATGGGATGTATGCGCCGGCCGTAATACCACGCCAAAACGCTCAATCCGCTCACAAGCGCCGCCCGGCTCATGCTTGGGCTAAACCCTGTTACCCCAACAAAACCAGCCATAAGTACGGCCGCGGTCAGTGCGGTTTGGTACTTTGAGCGCTTCTCAAACAATCGCCTGGCCGCCCGAACCAAGATGGTCAAGTTGTACCCAGACGCAACCACAATGTGCGTCAAAGAGAGCACCTTTAATTGCGCGTCAAGATCATCTGGTAGCCCGGTCTTTATGCCCACCAGAATGCCAATGCCAAGGCTCGCTTCTGTGACCGGCAAATTGGTATAGAGGCTGGCCGCGAACATGCGGCGCAGCTCTTCCAGAGGATTGTGCGCCACAGCTATTACCTTTGCCTCCGCAAAATACACGGCAGCTTGGTAGTTCCCAAAGCCGTTATACAACTTCCCAACCGCTCGCACCCTGTCGCCGCGTCGGGCATGAATCATGCTAAATGTCGTAATGCGCACCTCGCCCGGCGGGCTGCGACCATCGAGCGTTATGGTATTCAATGTAAAATCACGCTGCCCTTTAGCGCCATAGGAAGGGTCATTGGCAACCGTGCCTGTTATAACCACCTTCTGGCCTACGTAGTTCGTAAAAGTGACGAGCTGACCATGCACCGCACCGCCCCGCCACACCCCCAGCAACAACCCGGCAATACAAACAGCAATCACAGCAATGCCCCGTTTGCCAATGCACAAACCTAAAGCCGCCAGCACACCCAACGCACACGCCCCTCCCGCCCCCTGCCACCCCATTCCGGCGCACGCCAGCCCAATAAGAAATGTTAAGCAACCTAACAAAATCAGCGTTGTTCGCCGCACTTTACGGTACACTAGAACAAAGATAAGCTGTAACATTGTGCGGGAGTATATAACGAACTAGGGGGAGATTACCATGCACATTTCGGTGGGAACATTCAACGTTAACAACTTATTTTCTCGGTTCAATTTTGAGCTGAAGGCAGAGGTTGAGAAATTGCCCGAGGGCAAGGTACCCTTCACTAAAATTAGACAGATTGTCGATGATGTTGGTGCCGAAATGGTGCAATACGAAGGGTGGGCGCTCAAACGTAAAGACCCCAAAGAGAGGCGGATTATCGCCGATCGAATCAAGACAATGGACCTTGATGTTATCGCACTGCAAGAGGTTGAAGACATAGAAACCCTCCGCTATTTCACCCACACCGAGCTCAACAACCTTTACCCTTACGCCATGCTCATTGAGGGCAATGACCCTCGACTCATAGACGTTGCCGTGCTTTCAAAGCTCCCTATTGGCCAAGCAACCACCTGGCAAACTGCCGCGGAACCAACGGCGCCAAAGGACCGCATTTTTAGTCGCGATTTATTGCAGGTGGAAATCCTCAACAATGAACACAAACCATTGCTCACCCTGTTCGCCACCCATCTTAAAAGCCACTACGTGCCATTCACTGAAGACCAAGAAGAAGGAGCTAAGCAAGCCAACGAACGTCGCCGGCTCCAGGCCGAAACGGCCGCCCTTATCATTGAGAAAACCATGCGGCCTGATTCGCGCTTTATCGTGCTCGGCGACATGAACGACGGGCCGGATTCGGCATTTTTGCGACCCCTGTTAGATAACGTTGATTTACAACTGGTGAACGGCCTCGCTAACGCAAAAGAAACCCGGGCCGCGCCAAAAACTAACGCGCCCATTCCAACGAGCACATGGACACATCGCTTTAAACCGACCGGCAAGCCGGCTCACTACGAATTATTTGATCACATCTGGCTCAGTCCAAGCTTGGCGCCAAAGTTAAAAGCCGCGTACATTGATCGCCGCACAAAAATGGGCGGCGATGGCAGCGATCATGACCCCGCTTGGGTCGAACTGGACGTATAATAAAGCTTATGCAACGAATCTACCTGCTGCGCCACGGGCAAAGTCAAAACAATGCCCATAAAATAGTGAGCGGTCTAACGGAGACGCCCCTGACCGAACTTGGTAAACAGCAGGCAGAAACTGCCGGCGTCATGGCAAGAGCGCTTGACATTGATCTTATTGTTTGTTCGCCGCTGGGGCGAGCAAAAGAAACTGCCAAGCTTGTTGCTAAACAAATCGGCTACCCGGAGAGCGAGATTAAAGTCATGAAGGGATTGGCCGAACGTGAGCTTGGCAACCTCGAAGGCATGAGCTACGCCAAAAACGAACGGCTAAACGGCAACTTCCCAGCAGTTGAACATATTTACGGCGTCGAACCGCTTCCGCAATTTTATAGTCGTGTCCAACACGCGCTTCGCAGAATTCTGCAAGATAAAACACACCATACCGTACTCATTGTGTCCCACCAAGGTGTGGGCCGTATGCTGCGTACAATTGCCGAGGGCAAGCCGCCGCATGCCATGTACGATCAAACGCATTTGGCAAACGCCACGCTGTATCCACTGTTATAGCCCGGCCAAACAATATAGTTAGCCGAGCGGCGGCTTTCCTTACACGTACAGGTGAAAGCCGCCGCAAGACCTGTTAAAGGATGGAGCGCAGAGGCGGAAGACCCGCACTTTGCCGGAGACCGCTGACCAGATTGGTGAACCCCTTGATGAGCTCTTCGAGCCCCATCTGGCTGACTACAACACGCTGCGACCAGGGGCTCTCTGTCGGACCAGACACCTGCGCATGGCCGTCGGTGAGTGCGTTGAGGATCTCGGCAAGATCTTCTTCGCTCTTGGCCAGCTCTGAGATCCATTTGGCCTCGTTGCCGAGCCGCACCCCTCCTAAGACATACCCATACAACAAAAGCCAGTGATACTCGATAGCCACGAAGAACCGTGGTTCCTCCGTGACAGGGATGCCGTCAAACGCGCCGATCATAGTGTTGATAGTGGTGGCGTACACCAGTACGACGGCCAGTGCCCGCTCGCCCTCGCCCATGGCTGCGCCAGCCTTGCCCATATTGAGGCCGAGCATACCGGGCTCGTCGTATACCGGACCAAATGACTGGATGACACTTTGGGGCAATGCCTGGGCGATTGCCGCGGGATCAACCCCAACGGTCAATGCCCGCTCAACATACCCCATTAGATCCTTTACACGCGGGTCGCTCGCGACTGTCGTGGACACGTTGGAGAACTGGCTGGCCATCTCAAGACCACTCCCCTTCTAACTAGACGTGCTCCTATTTTAAAATTGACACGGCGCTATATCAACTTTTTTGCGATCTGCTCCCATGGAAACTCTGAGCGGCCAAAATGACCGTACGCGGCAGTCTGACGATAGATTGGCCGGCGCAAATCCAATCCTTTAATAATGCCTTGCACAGAAGTATCCAAAAGAGCATCCATAAATTTCTTTATGTCAGCGTCACTTGCTTGAGCGGTACCGAATGTCTCGACTTCTTGCATAACCGGCCGTCGGGCGCCAATGAAGTAGGCAAGGCTCACCTCTGCCCTATCTGCAAGTCCTGCGGCAACAATATTTTTAGCTAGATAGCGCGCAGCATACGCGCCAGACCGGTCAACTTTGGAGCAATCCTTACCGCTAAACGCACCGCCACCAACACGGGCTGCTGCACCATATGTATCAACGATAATTTTGCGGCCGGTCAGGCCGGCGTCGGCAGCCGGACCGGAAAAATGCCACACGCCTGTGCCATTCAACACAAACTGTTTAGATGGCTCAATGCTAAGGTTATACTCTTCTAAAATAGGCTCGATGGCATGTTTGTAGAGTGCCGCCTGCACTTCTTCGCGGCCCACGCTTGGGTCGTGCGGCACAGCCGAAACAACGTGATGCACCGCCACCGGCTTGTTGTTTTTATACTCTATTGTCACCTGCGCTTTGCCGTCGGGGCGCAGAAAGGGGAGGGTGCCATCTTCGCGCAGTTCATCGTATTTGCGCACTAAGCGATGGGAAAGTTCAATTGGCAACGGCATAAAGTTTGGCGTTTCATTGGTAGCATACCCAAACATCATGCCTTGGTCGCCAGCGCCCTCCCCCTCACCAGTGTCATCAACCCCTGCGGCAATTTCTGCAGACTGTTGGTGAAGGGCGACGTCAATATGCACGTCTTCGTGATGAAAAGCAAGTTCACGAATATCATATCCCAGCCGCTTCACCTCCTTGCGGGCGATGGCCTCAATTTTTTTAGCATCGAGCTTAGCCTTTGTTTGGATTTCACCGAACAGCACCACGCGGTTCTCTGTTACTGCCGTCTCTACTGCAGCGTGCGACTGTGGATCGCCCGCCATGAGCGCGTCAACAACAGCATCGCTAATTTGGTCACAGACTTTATCTGGATGACCGGCACAGACTGACTCAGACGTAAAGTATTTGGGCATAAAAAAACCTTTCTGCCTCAAGACGACGAAAGGTGTTGTGCGTGCACAAATATCTTTCCCGCGTGAGGCCGGGCTAGATGGAGCACCTTGCCACCTGGGCAGGTTGCTGGCAGGTCAACGGGCTAGGCCCCTCGCTGCACTCTGTATATTTTGCAAGTTAGTAATGTACGTTCCCTAGCGTACTACAAAATGTTGATAAGCAAAAGCAAAACACAGACAACACCAAGGGCCAAACCAATGCCAAACAACCATTCCTGGTTGGTTTGACGGGGCGAGAGATATGGTTGCGACGAAGATTGGCCGGTTTTGGGCTCATCTTGCGAACCTGGCGGTTTTCCCGTCGTAAGGCTTTTAAGCGTTTGCGCCCAGCCCCCAAACGAGCCCCCACCTCCGCTCACCTCCGTTTGAGCTACGGGCTTTGGACTCGCCAATGTATCGCTGGCCCGTTCTGCACTGTGCTTTGCGGCTGCACGCACTTCGTTATCAACAAATACCTGACTGGGCGCTT
>DATIBT010000075.1:0-19979 GCA_035457345.1 Saccharimonadales bacterium (SeqCode)
CTGGAACCTAAGCCGTCAGATTCCATGGGGCATTCCTATTCCCGCTTTCCAAAACGCTGACGACCACAATGACTGGATTTTCGACAGTCGTGTTGACCAGCCAAGTATAGAAGTGAACGGCAAGACGTACCACCGCGAAGAAGACACCTTCGACACCTGGTTCAGTTCGGGTCAATGGCCGTACATTACTACTGGCTACCTCGAGGGCGGTGATCTCGCCAAGTTCTATCCGCTTAGCGTCATGGAAACAGGCTACGACATCTTATTCCCTTGGGTGTCACGCATGATTATGCTGGGCCTGTATCGCACCGATACCGTTCCGTTTAAACACGTCTATCTGCATGGCCTCGTCCTCGACGAACATGGCCAAAAAATGAGTAAAAGCAAAGGCAATGTTATTAACCCTCAGGAAGCGGTGAAGGAGTATGGTTCCGATGCCTTGCGCATGGGCCTGCTCGCCGGCCGAAGCCCCGGCATTAACCAAGCGTTCAGTACGGGCAGCGTTATTGCCGGCCGTAACTTTGCCAACAAACTATGGAATATCTCGCGCTTTATAGAAGACAAACTCGGCGACAACTACAAAGACCGCGCACCCAAACCAGAAACCGCTGCTGACCATTGGATTCTTGATCGGCTCAACAAAGCCAGTAGCAAGATTGGCACACTCATCGAAACCTGGCGCTTTGCGGAGGCCTACGAGCTTATGTACCACACCATCTGGGATGATGTTGCCGACTGGTACATCGAGAGTAGTAAAACACACACAAACCCAAGCGTACTTGCGTACGTACTTGAGGCCAGCCTTACCATAGCACATCCCTTTGCACCGTTCGTTACCGAAACCATCTGGCAAACGCTCGCCTGGGAAAAGACCCTGCTTATTACCGCCACCTGGCCCAAGCCAGTTAAAGTAGCCGCTAGCAAAGTAAAACTATTTGCAGAGCTTCAGGAGCTAGTGAGCGAAATCCGTGTCGTCAGTACCGCGCTGGGTCAGGGCAAACAAGCCCTCGTATATGCGCAAGACGACCTAATTACTGACAACATTGAGCTCGTCTGCCACCTGGCCCAGCTCAAACGTATCGAGAAGGCAGAGAAGGGAAGGGGATTGCGCCTCGCGGTCGCCAAACACGAAGCCTGGCTAGACATCGACGCAAAAACACTCCATACCCACCAAGAAAAACTTGAAGCGCGGCTAAAAGAGACTCGCGAAGACATTACACGTCTAGAGAGCCGTCTGCAAAATAAGGGCTACCTCGAGAAGGCCCCTAAAGAAGTTGTTGAACAAACGCGCACGCAGCTTGAAGATCAAAAAACAATCGAGCAACGTCTTATGCGCGAGCTTGCAGTCATTAAACCGATTTAACCCAGCAGGGTACTTAACTGCAACCAAGACTCCTGAAACCAACCAACCAAGCGGTACCGATAGGGGAGGTCTTTTTTGGCGTTTCGCATAGCGCGCAGGGTACGGTAATCAGCGAGCAGCTGTTGGCTGTCGCCCACATCTTTTACTAGCTGCATACCAGACTTGTCCATATGGTGATGCAAGTCAGGCGCGACTTTAACGTGCCCCGTCAAGCCGTCATCGTTTGTGCGTACATTCGAGAGTGCAGCTGTGACAACCTGCCCAGCATGCAAGCTGCTCATCAGCACTAAGCCGACAAGCATTAAACAGAGACTGACGATAAGGCGTTGTTTTATCATGTTTGTGTTCATGGTGTTTATTAAACACTAGCATAATATTGCCTATGCGTCAACTTGCTTATGTTAAAAGGCTATCTTTGCAGCTTCCGCGGCGAGCGCGGCATGATCTGGTTCGGCGGTCATATCGTTAGGTGCTAACACGTCTTTTGGATTGCGGGTGGGAATAATCTGTACGTGGGCATGGGGCACATCAAACCCCCAAACGCGCACGCAAGCACGGTAGTCGGGACCGTACACCTCAACGAGGCGGCGCATGACCTTCTTGACGGTGAGCATAAGTGCTACGTAATCGTCGTCGTCCAACTGCTCCAAACGGTCTACCTGCGCCTTTGGCACAACGAGCGTATGACCGGGAAGGACGGGGTGGATATCAAGAAAGGCAAACGTCTTGTCATCTTCGTATACTTTGTGGCTCGGTATATCGCCACTGATAATGCGGGTAAATATTGAGGGCTCCATGAACTTATTATATGCTCTTTGACACGATACCAACGCCACATTGACAACCATAAGCGTTTTTGGTATGGTAAGTTTATGCCAGGCACAGGCCAAAGCCCGTATCATTTCGAACCGCATTTTGCTCCGCAGCACTTCAGCCCGTTCTCGGCTACACCCACTGCGCCCCATGCCTCACAGTTTCATACTCCCTCAAGACCACACATGGGCGACACGTTATTTAAGCATTACCAGCCAACCCAGGCCCAGCCCATGCATAATGCCGGGCCTATTATGCACCAGCCACAAAACCGGTACGCCCCCGACGCCACTGTGACTAATGTGACCACTCACGAAGTGGTAGGCGCCAATAAACAGCTCAAAGTGGGGGATGTAGTAGAGGTGAATCGCCACGGCCACACTGAACTCGCCTACGTGAATGCCAACAACCAACTCAAAGAAATAAACGAAGCCACCATAGAGCACATACCAACAGAGCTACGCAGCCATATTATGAAAATTGGCGGCCCCGCGTACTTTGCCCACGAAGTCCACAACCGCATTGCCACCCAAGGCCTCAACGGGCAATTCAAAACCACCGATAACCGCGGCCCCAACAAACCACTCCTATAAAAAATAGCGCCGGTGTATTTGGCTAACAGGCGCTATTTTTAATCTATGTGTAACTACTTGCGTTTCTTGGGCACCTTTGCACCGCTCTCGCGGGCTTCGCTCAGACCGATGGCAATAGCTTGCTTGCGGCTTTTTACTGGCTCCTTGCTTTTGCCGCTCTTTAGAGTTCCCTCTTTGAACTCGTGCATCGCCTTTTCAACTTTATCTTGAGCTTTAGGGCTGTACTTGGACATTCAGTACCTCCGTTAAGTGCAGTTTTATTGTAGGGGGAAGAGGGGAAGGGGAGTAGGAAAATTCTTACAGAACGTCAGCCCAGAGTGGCCCGGAGGGAGGGCTCCCGCGCGCACGGAGCCAGGTACTCCTGGTGAGTACGTGTGGGAGGGCACCTAAGGGACGAGGCTCTGGGTATTGCTATACCTGGAAGCGACACCGCTGGTCCTGACCTCAAGGCTCCTCCCACTGTGTCCTCGCTTGAGTACAAGCTGCGGGCCAGCGGCGTACCCTCCTTTCGGCCACCCGCGGCTGGCGCTATTTAGAGACTACAGGGTCTAAGCGTAAAAAATATCCCAAAGCTAAAGCCTTGGGATATTTTCTTGGCGGAGAGAGAGGGATTCGAACCCTCGGTGCGAGTTACCCCGCACAACTGTTTTCGAGACAGTCCAGATCAACCACTCCTGCACCTCTCCGTATCTGGATAATTGTAACAGATGGACAAGTTGTTGTTGAGTGCACTCCTCGAACTAGGGTACAATAAACTTATGGATATTTTGCGCGGGATTGGGCGCTTGCTTTTGTCGCTGGCTGTCGCCCTTATGCTTACAGCCTGGATCAGCGCCGGTGTTCTACAGGCCACCCTTTTCAATCGTGCCGCCGTACCAAACTGGCTGCGCGAAAGCGGGGTGTACGGGAACGCTATAAATACTGCCTTCCAGGTACAAGAACCCGCAAACGACGGCGACACGCAAGCGTTCGCCACTAAAGACGACCTCAAAAATGCCCTTTTAGCCACCTTTACGCCAAGCTACATACAACAACAATCCGAAAACGCCCTGGGCTCCATCTACGATTGGATAGAAGGCAAAGCGCAAACCATTTCATTCACCATACCAATCGAGCAAAAACAGGCAGAATTTAAAACCAACTTCACTAAGCAAATCGAAGCCAAACTCACTTCATTGCCGCCATGCCCAACACGGGTAAACCCTAGCCCAACCAATCCAACCTGCATACCGCAAGGCATGAGTGCTGCCGACCTGGCCACCCGCCTAACGCCGCAAATTACCACTGAAGGGGGTGCGTTTCTTGATAAACCAATCACTGCGAGCGGGCTCAACCTGAACACCAATGCTACTTGGGTGCCTGCTGCTTACGCGAGCACAAAACTGCTCACTTTTGTTTTGCCGTTTGCTATTATTCTTGCGGCTGCAATGTATGTTTTCATCTCAGATCCAAAGCTCAAGGGCCTGAGCACCATCAGCAGGCGTATAGCTTTGAATGGTCTGTTGTTGGTGATCGGCGGCATTGTTATAGCACAAGTGGGGCGCACCTACGACTTCAACAGCCTACTTAATGACAGTACTATGGGCGCCATTATCAATCCGCTCCTCCACCAAGTCGCGCCGGCAATCGGCCAAACGCTAGCCGTTATGGGTGGCGCAGTTATGGCAGTTGGTGGTATAAGTTGGGGGATAGCCTTTTACCTAAGACGGCGCCAGCAATCTGTTGGGCCGCGTAGCGGAAAACCGCAAAAGCTGCCAGCGCCGCCAGCCCCGACGCAAGCACAGCAAGAAGAACAACCACCGGCACAGACGAAACCGCCGGTTGCACCTCCTCGGCCACCGTCAGTAGTATAAGCCACTAGAGGAACTAGGTATGGAACACGCAGCACACATGGTGGATATCCTCAATGAAGAGGGTAAGGTAGTCGGTCAAAAACATCGCCGTGAAATTAATAAGAACGACGATATTTACCATGTTATATTTGTGTTGCTCATCACCCCGAAGGGGGAACTTGTTTTGAGTGTTATTCCACCCCGCGAAGACTTGCCAAACCTCTACGCCCGCCAGATGGGCACGACAGTGGCGACCATTCGTCGGTCAGACGAGACGGCGCTCGAAGCCGGTCGCCGCTGTGTTGAGCGCGAATTATTCATAGATAAAGCCGACCTGCATTTTTTGGGCGAACAAACCATTGATCTTACAGGCAGCAGCCGCAAATTCATGAGCGCCTATTACCTTGTTGGCGAGCCACCGGCCACCTTTAGTGTCATAGACATAGATACCCTTGTGGTAGTAACCCCGCAGCAACTGCGCGGCCTGCTTATCAGTCACGCAGACGAAGTCGCCCCAACGCTCAAAGTGTTCTGGGAATCCTACCACACCCAGCTGCCTATTTAGGCACAGACTTGCTGGGAGTGGCGTCCAGCTGCGCATACCATCTGTCACAACAGCCGTACCCATGGAATTTCCTTTTGTATCATTTGCTCCATACCACATCTTGTCTCGGTGCGCTGCTAAAAAACCTACGGTATAATATGGCCATATGGCCAACGACGACCTGCAGGAGAAATACCAGGCATTCATTACCAACAGTTCTGAAGGAATATGGCTATGCGAGCTTGATGCACCTATTTCGGTAGCATTACCACCAAAAGAACAAATTAGGCTGATGTACCAATATGCCTACATGGCCGAATGCAACGACGCCATGGCTAAAATGTACGGCCTATCTTCTGGAGATGAACTGAAAGGTGTGCGATTAACGGAACTGCTTATTGAATCCGACCCCAAGAACACCGAGTACTTGCTAGCGTTTATTCGGTCAGGCTACCGTCTCACTGGCGCTGAATCGCACGAAAAAGATGTACACGGCAACCCTCGCATCTTCCGCAATAGCCTTGTCGGTGTTATGGAAGACGGCTTCGTGTTGCGAGCCTGGGGTACACAGCACGACATAACCGAGCAGTACCTCGTCCATCAAGCTCTCGCGCAGAGTCAGGAGCGGCTGGGGCTCGCGCTGGCAGCTTCCCGTCTCGGGATGTGGGAGTGGAACCTCACAACCGGTGAACTACTGTGGTCGGACCAACTAAAAGAGTTATTTGGCTTAGCCCCTACCGATTCCATTAGTTACGAAAAATACCAAAAGCTCCTTCACCCCCAAGACAGGGCGCGCATGCGCAAGGTCATTCGCGAGGCGATGAAGACGGGTAAAGAATACGAAGTAGAGCACCGCGCCGTGTGGGCCGACAACTCGGAGCACTGGGTGCTCGGCCGCGGCAAAGCAATACTAGAAAACGGCAAGCCAGTACTCATGATTGGTACTAGCATGAGTCTCGACGACAGTAAACGCGCAGCCGAACTAGAAGAGATTAACCTCAAGCTAAAAGAACAGCAAGAGCAATTGGTGGAGCTAAACCAAATTAAGGACGATTTTATTGCCTTAGCCTCACACCAATTGCGCACGCCCGCAACCGCCGTTAAGCAATACACTAATATGCTCCTTGACGGATATTACGGCGAACTCAGTCCTGGCCAGCGCACCGCTGTTTCAACCGCCCTCCTTAGTAATGAGCGCCAACTGGCCATTATTAACGACTTGCTCCGTGTTGCGCAGTTGGACGCCGGCAAGATAGCTCTCCATAAAAAGCGCGTAGATGTTATCGAGCTTCTCGGAAAGGTCGTTGAAGAACAGGCTGCAAAGTTTAGGGTAAAAAACCAAAAGGTTACCATAAAGCAGAGCAAGCCAGCTATGACGGCCTATATTGATCCGCAGCGCATGCGCATGGTGTTCGAAAATATCATTGATAATGCCCACAAATACACGCCCGCAGCAAAATCCATCACTGTCAGTGTTACGCAAAATAAGTCAAGCATTACTATAAGCGTGCGCGACCAAGGTGTTGGTATACGTAAAGCTGATCTGTCGCGCCTGTTCCAAAAGTTCTCCCGGCTTGAACATCCTAGCACTACCGATGTCAGCGGCACCGGCCTTGGCTTGTACTGGGCAAATAAAATTGTGCTCTTGCACGGCGGCACTATTACCGTCACTTCCGCCTCGGGTAAAGGCACGACATTCGCCATAACAGTTCCAAACACATAAAACCACCCGCGTATACGGGTGGTTTTAATTGATAATTGCATGGTACGCCTGACAGGATTCGAACCTATGACCTTTGGCTCCGCAAGCCAACGCTCTATCCAGCTGAGCTACAGGCGCATGTTGCAGCTCCAAAGGCGTATTGCTACGTCCTCAAAGCTGCACCTTGAACTAGAAGGTACTTCCTGTTTTTTATACAGAACAGATTCGACTATACCACAGACTACTAGAGATTAAAAGTGTAGACGGCGCATAATTATGTCGATTGGATCCGGCTTTATATCCTCGACTAGCAGGTGTGTGCTCAATATATCAATTATCTTTTCGGCGTCATCTTCTGCGAAGTACATGGTCAGGGCGGGCTTAAAACGCGCAGTAGGTACCAGTATGGCGGAGTAAAAGGCCTCTTCTGCCAGCACGCCGAAGGCACGGTAGTCGCTAAGCATATAGACCTTGTCGTCCACCTTGATGGAATGATGCGTTAATGTGTAATGCTTTGTTTGGGGTGGACGGAAGGCAAAATAACCCATAGTGGCGCCCATTACAACGATAAGGACGGCGAACAACCACTCGTGCACCCATACGGCAACAGTCAAAAAAGCCAGCACCACCAGGCCAAATACGATACCCCATTTGGCGTCTTTTGCCCGGTGAATGTATTCTGAGGCCTCCCAGGTTACTTGTTCGTGCTCATCAAAATCTTGTACCGGCGCCCCGGTCTCACCGAGCTGAGTGTCGGGGAAGTCAGCTGGGGTTTGAGCATGATAGAACCTCTGGCTTTGCTGGTCTGGCTCGTGAGTGCTTGGTTGCATATAGCCTTAGTATAGCATTTTGAGCGCCTGTGAGAATGCTTATCTTTTAACAGATGTGGTACAATATCGTCTAGCCACAGGGAGAGGTGTCCGAGTGGTTTAAGGAAACGGTCTTGAAAACCGTCGTGCCGGCAACGGTACCCAGGGTTCGAATCCCTGCCTCTCCGCCAAGAAAAGAGCATGGTCTTATGGCCGTGCTTTTTTCTTTGCGTACTGCGGCCCCGCCCCAACCGGTTATCCCTCCTTCAGAGACGTTCCGCGACAGGGACAGTCGCTCCACTTAGCCCGGGAAGGGCACACTCTTCAGGAGGGGTAACACGGCTTGGGTCGGCTGTCGCAAGTTCCTAAGCTGCCCGTTTGCAAATGGGAGGTTGGCAATTCGTCAGCCGCCATGGGTGTTCGTCCTTCCGTCGATAGTAGGGCTTTCCGCGTAAGGGCAGGTCGCTTTTTGTGACTTTGCCCGGTCCCGAGACGGAGGGATGAACTCCTTGGCGGGGGTGGGATGGAAAAGAGTAACCACATACCATAAGCGCCACGCAATAAACCTCTCGCCTAACAGATCATTTTCTGTTACAATAACCCCCGTTCGTCCCATACACTCATGGAGGAGTACCCAAGTGGTTGAAGGGGACGGTTTGCTAAATCGTTAGTGGGGAGCAATCTCCAGCGAGGGTTCGAATCCCTCCTCCTCCGCCAAGAAAAATAGCCAGGCTTTAGTCTGGCTATTTTTCTTGGTGTAGTAGCTTCGAACCCCGTAGGGCATGAACTGTCTCTATGATTTATATGCTGCCACCACCGCGTCCACGCTCGCTGCGCCGTGCGCTTTGAGCAACCCTGCCGCAGCGGCAAGCGTCGCGCCAGTCGTACACACATCGTCAACGAGCAAAATCTTTGCACCCTGCACCACCGCAGGCTTAGCAACGAAGAACAAATGTGCACTCTGCACGTGGCGCTGAACACGATTTGATCCAACTTGCCTGGCATCTTGCAGCCGCCCCAGGCTAGGGGAGTAGGGTAGGACTCGTGCGCTGGCGACAGCCTTAGCTAACAGGGCCGCTTGATCATAGCCGCGCTGCCGGACTCGCTTTGGTGCAGTCGGTATCGGCACAACCAGCCAATCTCCCAGTGGTAGCACTTCAAGCATAAGCCGGGCGAGAGGTGCGTGAGCAGCTTTCGCGCGCTCAAACTTATACATATGGATTACTCGCTCAACCAGACCCTCGTAGGTGTGTGCTGCCCAAATGTGTTCAATATTGCCTCTGTTAGAGCATAACGTGCACGTATGCCAGTTATTGCTCGGCCTGCCGCACAGGCAACACAGCGGTGCCAAGCCCGGTAATTCACTCATTTGGCATGGTTCGCAGAGTATGTTGTCCTCGATACCACACGAAATACAACGATGTGGCGCTAATTTTTCAATGATTTTCTCTAGTAACGATGTCATTTTTACTTCCATGAAGTATAATATTGCCATAGTTTGGCTCGTTCCGCTATAATTAACCTACAAGTAACCTCTTAGGTAGGCCAAAGATAGAGAAAGTGGAGGTGTAAATGGCACGAGGACAGAAGCAAAACGACGATCTGCTGATGGAAGACGAACTTGCTGCTGCCTTCTTGGGTGATGACGACGCAACGCAGGTGGGTGATGATGCGGCACAAGCTGCCCCAGAAGAAAGCTGGGAAGAAGAACAACCTGTAGGACAGCTTGCTGTTGATGTTTTTGAAACCAAAGAAAAGTTAGTTGTTAAGGCGCGCACTGCCGGGGTCAACAAACAGGACCTGGACGTTAGCATTTCTGACGGTATTCTTACCATCAGCGGTACGCTGACGAGCGGCGAAGAAGAAGTCGAACAATGGCACTTGCAAGAGTGCTACTGGGGTGACTTTAGCCGCACAATCGCACTGCCCGTACAGGTAAAAGAAGAGGAAGTCGAAGCGGTCCTAAAGGACGGCGTGCTGACTATCAGCTTTGTGAAAGTCAAGCAGGAACAAGCTCGCAAGATCGAGATCATGTAGGGTGGAAACTCTCCCTAACCAAACCGCCGGCCGGAAGGCCGGTTTTTTGGTGACCTAACGCATTTAGCCGCTTCACCGCTGCCCAAAAAGTTGTGCGTTACGCGCAGGGCTCACGCCGAAGTCTGCGTAGTGGCTCCGCCAAGGCTAACCCCATGTTCGCTCTGGCTGCACTTCGCTGGACCCAACTTTTTGGGCAGCGGTTCGCTAGCTCTAAAGTTTGGCATAGCGCCAGCCGCCAAAGGTGTTATGGCTTCCAGCGATGTTAGAGCTTTCCGCGTAAGGGCAAGTCGCTGTTTGCGACTTCGCCCGGTTCAGAGATGGAAGGGATAACTCCTTTGGCGGTATAGAGCATGCATGAGTGGTGAGCGGAGGGTACTATGACACGAAAAAACCCGCTATTTTGGCGGGTTCTTTCTGGCTTCTCGAGCTTAAGGTGTTATGGCTTAAGCTGTGATGTAACAAAGTTGACGGCTGCGTATGCCAGGAAGGCGACAACGATACCGATAATGGCGTAAAGAATGGTGTTCTTCGCGCTTGTAACGGCGTTCTGGTCACCGGACGATACGACGTAGCGGATACCGCCAATAATCAGCATCACGACCGCGATGGCACCAATAATGAACAAAAGGATGTTCGTAATGGTAATGAACACGCCCCCAGGACCAAACAGGTTGCTAGCCCCAGCTGCAGGAGCAGCACAGCCCGCACCCGCTTTAGGCCCGCCAGTCACGTTAACGTTGGCATCAGTACCACAGGTTGCGGTTGCGGCGTAGGTAGCAACTGGAGTTGCCAGGCTGAGAGCTAACGCCAATGCTGGTGTCAGCGCAAGCGTTCTTGCAATCGTCTTTAATACCGTTTTCATCTAGTTTTTTCTCCTTATGTCTTTTATTGTACCACTCGTTTTTTGTTTGACCATACCTTTATTTAGCCTGCTATAAAGGTCTTCGATCCTGTGTTGCATTGCCGTTACCGGACGTATTCTTTTGAACGGTCGAGGTCACAAAATTAACAACAGCATAGGCGGCAAGTGCAAGGACAAGACCAATCATGGCATACATTATAGTGTCCTTGGCAGAGCTGATCTGATTTTGCTCGCCATTGCTAGTAACGTAGCGGATACCGCCAATAATTACCATCACAACAGCTATGGTGCCGAGAATAAACAAAAGGACATTAGAGATATTGCGAATAGTTGTCATAAGGTCAGACTGACCGCTAGCGTTGCTACAGGAAGTACCGCTCCACGTACCACCAGAGCCTTCGCATAATGACTGTTTAGGGTCTGCGGCCGCCGTGGGCAAGGCGACAGCAACTACTAACAGTATGCTTACGGCGATAGTTTTAAGAGTTGTTATCACGTGCTTTATCCTTATATTTGCGAAATTACAAAGTGAACAATGGCGTAGGCGACCATCGCAACGACAACACCGACCACGGCATATATAATGGTATTCTTCGCGCTCGTTACCTGCTGCTGTTCGCCATTACTGGTAACGTAGCGGATACCGCCAATAATAATCATAAGTACAGAGACCGCCCCAATGATAAAGGTAAACGTCTCGAGAATGCGGTTCCATATACCTCCAACACCGAATAGCTTGTCGGTCGTAGCAGTACACACTGCCGAGCCCGGCGTATTGCCACATGCAGGAAAAACATCTATGGCATGCGCAGGAGTTGCGTGACTCGCCACAAAAAAGAAAAGGGCGAAAGAGGTGAGTGCGAAGATAATTTTTTTCATAAATTCCCAGTAATTCTTCCTATTACAAATTGTACTATGGTGAAACCCAAGGCTGAAATAACTATACCGACAATGGCATACAAAATAGTGTTCTTGGCTTGGGTAATCCGGTTCTGCTCGCCATTACTAGCCATGTAGCGGGCTGCGCCTATGAGCAGAAAGAGCACGGCAATACTGCCGATAGCTATAAATACTGAACCAACAATCTGTCCTATAGTTGTATCATTTGCCTCCACCTTAGGGATGCCAATGTTATCTGCTGTAATAGCAAGCCGACTTAGTACCTCATGCATCATGTAAATGTCCCCGCAATGAATTGAATGATCGAGACAGATATAAGCACAATCACCAAGCCTAATAAGGCATTGTTGATGATCGTACGCGCCTGAGCTGTCTCGCCGGGTTCACCCTGGCTTTTCACATACTTGAAACCACCCCATATAAAGTAACCGACTGCCAGGTAGCCGCCAATTTTTACCAGGTCTTCAATGATAACAATACCAACGTGCCAAATGTCAGTGATGTCATCGAGCTGCGGCACACCGTTGCCGTCTTTAGCAATACAAGCGTCCCAACTCTTAAGTCCTAAAAAGCTGGCCAGATCGCCAGTACATGCTTGGGCTCGTGCAGAAACAGTCGCAGCAGGCACGAATGCCGTTGCTACAACCACCCCGACTACAACAAAAAACGATGCAATACCTTGTTTCACATTAGCCATTAAAGACTCCCCCCGGGATCAAGAATTGCAAAATGGCGTACATAAATACAAAGAGGAGCAGGCCAATGGTTGAGTTAATCATAACGAGCTTGGCCTTTTCTACCTGGCCGGCATTGGCACGCGCGGTAATATAAAGAACACCACCCCATATAAAACCACCCACTGTGGCGATACCTACCAACACGGAGGCCATGCGTAGAATAGCAAAGAGATAGATCATGATCGGATTGCTTTCGAGTGTACCGCCCGCAATAGGTATACAGTTAGTACCGTCAATGCCAATGCCCGTTTTTATACCGTCCTTGCCGTCTACTTTACAATTAGAAACCGGTGCTGCCGCAGCAGTTGGCAAGGCGACTAAAAGGGCGGTGAGCAGCCCTGCAACAAACAATACTGCCCCGGTAAGCACGTGTGAACGGTTGAGTCTAAGGGTATTCGTAATCACGTATATTTATTTCTTTTAACTTACTCTTGTTATACCACGGTTGAACCATGCTCGTAAATGAGCGGCCTGCCTACACACAGCAGGAGCATAAATTTTGCCACCCCAATTATATCTTCTATACTTTAAGTAAGACCGACGGGAGTAGGTAGTTCGTAAACAAAGGGGGAGATATGGCAGACAACCTTAGCGGTTTATTAACAACTGAAAGGGAGGCTGCGGTATCCGATTTTCCCAAGCTTGCAGGCGGATTTGACGTGAGAAGCTTGGCAATCGGAACAATGGCTTCAGGCGAAGTGACCGTTGGATTAGCTAGCAGGCACACCAACGACCACATTCACCCGGAAACACACAAAGAGCATCTTAGCGCGCCAGACGGTTTTACGTCAATGGCCGAGCGCTTCCGCCAGTGGCGGCGAACAACCATTGGACGGTGGGCGACAGTTGTCGCCATGACTACGCCCACAGCGGGGGCCATGGCAGCGTGCGGCTCACCCGAAAAACCAGCCGGTATTGTCGTGCACGAGCCAAACGCACCAGGCATGGCTGGCGGTGAAGTGCCCAGCGCACAATCTGTGGACCGTAAAATTATCGGCGACGCCGCTTGTTACGACGGCTTTAGCGGCCTTACTACAGCCCAACAAGAAGCGTGCGTTGAAGCGTTTAATGGCTTTACTCTGGATCAAATTACTTCTTTATCACCCCTAGACCAAGCCCGTTGGGCGCTCGGCTACCGGGAAAAAATCACCGGCGATCAACCCGGTTCGGAGCCAGACCGCCTTACCTGGACTGGCGCCCTCAAGAAAGAGCGACCCCTTACCGCAATCACCAACCTTATGCTGCAAAATTACACGACCGATGTCACGCGTCTGGCGTGGCTCATGCAACAACCAGATAAAAGCCAAGCAGAGAACCCGCGCACCTGGGCCGCCCTGTTTGGCGTAGGAACCACCGAAAGCTCGATGCCCGTCCAAGACGCCAAAGCTTTAGCCGCCCATAAACCGGCCGGTGGCATCAGTTTTGAGCAATATCTGCAAAGTACCATCACAACCACGCAGCTATTTAGCGGTGCACCAACAGGCGTAAAAGCAGTTGAACAACCAGACGGGGGTTTTATCGTCACCTTCACCGCGGAACACAATAAAGATAATGCGGACGTCCTGTTTACCTACCGCTACTATCCCTATTTATTTATTGATGGCGACGGCGCATACCGCGAACTCACGCCGGACGACGAAATTAAAATTCTACAAGGCAAACCGCTTATTGGTGCGCCTGTGGTCACGAATGCCTAGCACTGCGCCCCCGCGTGTTGTACTATTGTAGTGATGATTGGGCTTTCTCGGTTCAAGCGATGGGCTGTAATTGCGACGTTCGCATTCGTCGCCGCTATTGGTGTTACCCTCTTAACGCCTCATTCCGCCTTAGCTGCTAACGGTGGATTCACCGGCGGACCTTATTCGGTAACCGTTAATGGCACCAAGGTAGATATGGAGGGTGAAAACACAACCGTTACCTTAAGCCCCGCCGTACAAGGTGCAAATATTACCGTTAACGACGGCCGCGTAACAGGGAGCAATATACCTGAAGGCACCTACACCGTCACCCTAAACTTCAAGTTCTCTAGGGATATGTGTGACAGAAACTGGGTCACCAGGCTTGCATCAATTGCTTCGCCTGCCTTTTTGGCTTTTTGTAGTTTTACAGGAGTGGGGGACTCTTTCTACTCGTACCAAAAGATTATTCCTAACGTTGTTATTAGAGGCGGCCAAACCACCACGCTTACACCCGCAAATGGCAACTTAGGCTCCGCCATGCAGACCGACGCCAACGGCAACCCGGTAATTGATTGTTCGGGCAAGGGTATTATTATGTCGTTTGTGATATGTCCCATGATAGAAAACACCCTTGGTATTATCGACTGGATTGTAGAAAACTTTATCCAACCATATCTCGCCATTAACCCCTTGACAGCAACCATAAACGGTCAGCCAAACGAGCTCTATAGCATCTGGAATAACATCCGCAACTTTGCCAACGTCATATTTATTCTGGCATTCTTTGTGGTCATATTCTCTCAAGCTACCTCAATTGGTATAAGCAACTACGGCATTAAACGGCTGCTGCCGAGGCTGATACTCATTGGTATAGGCACCAATATTTCGTTCTTTATTTGTGCTTTCATGGTTGATGTATTTAACGTACTGGGCGTAGGTGTTGCGTCGCTTATGGTCGTTGGTGTAACCGGTGGCACCCTAACGTTCAATCCGGGTAGCGTTGACCTATTTGCACTGCTCGCTATCCCTGCACTTGTTACGCCATTTGCCCCCCTTATTGCAGCCTCGGCGGCTGCCATTATATTTGGCGTGTTCATATTCCTGTTCATTGGACTGATCATCCTATTTATGGCAGCCATTGTTATTCTGCTGCGGCAAATTCTTATCATCTTCTTAGTATTAGCATCGCCCATCGCGTTCGTGGCAGGCCTACTGCCAAATACCCAACGCTACCTAAACCTATGGGGCGTAGCGTTTATGCGTTTGCTGGCAATGTACCCCCTTATCATGGGATTATTCGCCGCCGGTAAGATTGCCAGTGTGGTATTGCAAAGAGTAGGAGGCCAATAGTGAGTGACGGCAACGCACCCGATCTAGTAATCACAACTGCGAGCTTTCTGGCGTTTGTCCTACCGTTGATCGGCCTGCTTAAGACTTTCTCGTGGTCAAGCAAGGCGCTTGGCAACACATTCCAGAGCATGCAAAGAGGCTTCCAACGCATGGGTAACAGAGCAGCAAACACTGCTCAACGCACTGCTACCAGAGCTGCAAAGAACTCAGTGCCGGGCCTGCGGGTGCAGCAGCTCCTTAACGAACGCAAGGCTAGCCGCGTGCGTACCGCCCAGGACCGCAACCAGCAACTCATTGGCGGCAGCAGTCCGCTTAGCGCATTGTTGCGCCGAGGCGTAGCAGGGAACGACCCAGCCCGGCAGGCGGCGTTTCAGGAGCAGATGCGCAGCGCTTACCAGGACCGCACAATGAAATCTTTTGCTGGCAAGAACCCGATTGCGCTCGGGGACTTAGCGCAATTCAACCGAGGGGAATCAGTTGATGATTATGTACGTCGCAACGCCGACATTCAACGGGGCCTGAGCTTCCGCGGATCCACAGACCCTGGTGAGCAAAGGACATACAACAACACTCTCCAGCGCGTTGCTGCACTGCAGGAAATGCACCAACAATTTGGCGACCAACTAGGTACGGACGAATTCCGTGAGGTTGCACTTAAGGGTGCTTTGAATGCAGGGGCTAATACTCAAGATGTTATGCGCGGTTTCGAAACATATGTCAGGAACTACGGCGGCAACGACGGCAGGTTGGCACAAAGCTTGGGTGATATTGCGCAAACAGCCAAGGCGGCAGGTTTTGCCGAATACTCCGCAGTGGGCTTCCAAGGTACACAGCAGACCGGTAGAACATTTAACCAGTACCAAATCAAAGCTCCTTCTGGTGTAATGCGCAACATGGATCTCACCAAGCAGGAGACCGGCCAGTTCTACATCAACACAAGCGACCCAGCAAACGCACAGGCAGTCGCCACACACACTGTTGTACTGGACCCCACCCATAACGGTAGGACGGAGTTAGGTCAAGAAATGTTCCGTCGCTTAACCACAGGATCAGACGCCGAGCGCAATGCAATGCTGCGCGATATCTCGCTCGCACGCCGCTCTAAGCCGTTTAACGGTGAATATGTCAGGATTGTCGAGCAAGCAAATGCAGAGCTCCAAAGGGCATATGCAGCAGGTGGAAGAGTGGGACCACCACCTACAGACCTGGAAGCCGAACTACAGACCATGCTTACGCGCGTATAGTATTCAATTCGATACAACGGTTCGGGCGGCGGCATTTCAGCCGCCCGAACCGTACGGCACATCACCTTGACAGCCCACATCACCACTCTGCATACACGCACCCTACCAATAAATCTGCGGTGAGTCGCGGTAGCTTGGAGGGGGTGACGCTGAGGCAGTATCTGAGGTTTGGGGTAGCCACGAACTCCCCCAAACCGGTGTAGCCTAAGAGGGTGTCTGACGGGACATAATCGTCGGCGGATTCGGTCGAATAACGCCACAGGCCATTGGACTGGACGCAAAAATCCACGGCAGCTACAAATGTCTTGAAGCTGTAGCCACCATTTGGCACGACAATCATTTCGACCGAACTATCACCCAGTCCGACCGTAAGCGTGCCGTTAGGGCGAGGGCGGGCCAGTATCTCCTCGAGGGAGCGACGGTGCCGCCCCCAGACCTCCTTCAGAAATCGCTCTACGATCCTACCGATCTCCTCTGCCAATACTTGTGGGTCGTAATCGGGAGCGGGGGACGGCTGCGATGCAGCTTGACGAGCGGCGTCATCCCAGACACCGTCCGGACCATGCGCGGCCATCAGACCTCCAATTGCTTCGGTAGTTGTTGTGCCGATGGAGTAATAATGAAATAAAAAATATATTTATGTCAATAGTTGAATCGCGGTGCGAGCGGCGGACGTAGCCGCTCGCACCTTAATCTGCCAACAACTACGGCGTGTGCCACGTCATCCGTGACCCGGCGACGAGCGCATTCAGGATGTACTGCTCGACCTGCTCAGGCGTGGAACTGCGGAAGGCGTGGGGCGTGAAGATGTAGCGGCGGTCACCGTCAAAGCCGAAGACACACACCTCACCATCACGTTCTCCAATGCCAGGGTGGTACACACCCCACACGCCATCACTGCGGACATGCAGGGTGCCGACGGGAGTACTCGTCTCCCAGTGAGCAACGCCGCGACCCGTGAAGAGCTTCATGGATGTACTACTACTCGCTGATGGCAGGTAGAAATAGTGCTGATCAGGCATAGGGCTCCCTGTCTGCGCGCCCATTGCAGCGTCCAGCCGCTCGCCATACCGCCGCCACATCTCATCAAGGAAACGGGTAACATATGCGTTGATCCTCTCTACAAGCTGTGCGGCCGCGGCCGCTAGCGCCCGAGACGTGGCGTCCTGGCTATCAGCGGCTGCGGTTTGCCGCCGGAGCATGTCGTCCCAGGCATCCTGGGGGTCAACTGCCATTAAGGCCTCCACTCCATGCATAGCGTTCTGTTGGTTTACGTAATATAAAATAGTTTGATAGTTTAGTCAATAAATCTATCTGGATGGCGGCTCGTCGAAGCATAAACCCTCAAAGCGCAATGTATCTGTACTATGAGCTGCGCTATAATAAACCCATATGGCAGTCTACAAAGTCCCCCAAGACGTCGAAGCAGAAGACAAGCTGGTTGGCCCGTTCGGGTTCCGGCAGTTTATTTACCTGGGCATTGCCGGGGGGTTGGGGTTTGTGGCGTATTTATTATTCCGGCTTAACCCGGTACTTATTACGATTCCACTGCCGATTATTGGCTTTTTTGTCATTCTGGCCTTGCCGCTGCGCAAAGAGCAGCCTATGGAAACGTATCTACTCGCGTTGCTGCGTTTTTACATGAAGCCAAAGCTGCGCCTCTGGAACCCGGACGGCACCATTACATATGTAGAAATTGTCGCGCCTAAAACGGTGGAACGCGTTCTCCACAAAGAATTCGGCGCCGAAACCGCTACCGAACGTCTGGACTACCTGGCCCGCGTTATGGACAGTCGCGGCTGGTCGCTAAAAGGGGAGGGAGCTCGGCCGGGTGCCAGCCTTACCGCCACTGTTGCCGCCGAAGCTGCAACTACCAGCGATATAATGGACGACCACGCTGAACTCGCGAAAAGCTTCGACCAAAAAATTGCCCAAAAAGACGAAGAACGACGCCAAGAAGTAGTAAGCCAAATGCGCAAAGCCGCCACGGCGCCACCATCGCAGTCACAGGCAATCACCCCGGCTATGGTCGGCATTGTCCCCGCCCAGCAAGCCGGGGGGACCGCCCCAGCCTTCAACCCGTATCCAACCTCTATGCACCAGCGCGTTATTTTGCCCATGGGCGACCAAGCAACGCAAGCCGCGCAGGCGGTCCAAGCGGCCAAGGCGGCAAAATCAGGCACAAAAAATAACGCCAAACAAAAGCCAGCAAGTGCTGTACCGCCGGCTGTGTCACCTGATATAATAAGGCTTGCAAACAACGATGACCTATCTATCAGCGCCATCGCTCACGAAGCACACCGTCTCAGTGCAAAAGAGGGCGAAGAAGTGGTGATTGAGCTACATTAATTAGGTCGATCTAAAATCCCAGGGAGGAGTGGGGCCCTAGGCTACGTACTATGCAGCCAGATTACGGACAGCAACTGCCCAACCAAGGGCAACCAAACACGACACCGCAAAATGCCGCGCCGGTTTCTGCTGCCATGCCTGGGCAAATGCCACCCCAGCAGCCAGCGCCCGCAATGCCGGCTGCCGATAATCAACAATACGCCGCGCCAATGCAGCAACCCATGCAGACCCAACAACCAATGCAGGCGCCAATTCCTCAAGCTGCAGTGCAGCCATTGCCACCCATGCAGCCAGCGCCAATCGCGAATAACGCCGTCACAGCACCAGCAGCCAAACCAGGTCAACAGCCGCAGGCTCCTATGCCCACCGGCAACCCCAACAGTACGCAAAACGCCTTAATTATTTCTGAGATCCGCGACAATATGGTTATTATGAACGACGGCAGCATGCGTGCAGTGGTGGCCTGCCGTTCTATCAACTTCGACCTTATGAGTGACCGCGAACGAGAAGGGATAGAGTATGCATATCAGCAGTTCTTAAACTCGCTGTATTTCCCAGTGCAAATCCTTATTCGCTCGCAAAAAGTTGATATTGGCCCGTACCTAGAGCGTCTTAGCAAAGTCCGCCGCGATCAAGACAATATGCTGTTAGGCGTTCTTATGGACGACTATATTTCGTTTATTTCTGCCCTAGCCCAAGAGACTAACATTATGGAAAAGAGCTTCTTTGTGGTGCTGCCGTACTACCCGGGCGGTGACATGAGCAGTGCGGTCAACAGCAGTAAAAACTTTATATCGGCCTTGTTTGCCCCACAGAAACAGCAACATGTGCGCATAGACGAAGCGACATTCAATAAGGTGAAAGACGAAATTAAAAACCGCGTTAGTACAGTTGTGAATGGGCTCATCCAAATGGGTATCCGTTCGGTACAGCTGACCACTAAAGAGCTCGGCGAGCTGTACTACAACACATACAACCCAGACACCGCCGTACGCGAGCCGCTGGGCAACTTTGAAGATTTAAGCTCGCCGGTCGTTACCAAAGGCAGCGGCAACGCACCGCAACCACACCTAGATAGGGAGTTACTATAATGGCATTCGGCAAGAAAAAAGTCGACCCAATAGATATTGCCGAGCAACAGCGGCAACGCGAACAGGTTGAAATT
>DATIBT010000076.1:0-7041 GCA_035457345.1 Saccharimonadales bacterium (SeqCode)
AGTTTTATGGGTACGGTGTGGCTGGCGATTGTTGCGGCACTGCTGGCCGTCGCTGTGGGGCTTGTGGTTTCGTTTTATACTGGCATTGCCGCGGGCGGGGCAATTGTACTGGCGAGTGTCGCGTTATTACTCCTTGCCATGCTTGCTAGAGTTAAATAATTGACATCGTCGTGCGCCTTTACCCCTTAATCTGAATACAGAAAAAGGGGGACTATATATGACGGACCGGCCAACCGAACTCAAGGGTGAGCAATTGCCAACGCGCCCGGGGAAGCAATCCCAAATGCAACAACAGCCACAGACAAACGCACCGTACATAAAAGGGAGCGGGTTATTAGAAAATAAGGTGGCGGTTATTACGGGCGGTGACAGCGGTATTGGCCGCTCCATTGCCGTACTCTACGCACGAGAAGGCGCCCATGTTGCCGTGGTATATTTGAACGAAAATAAAGACGCTGCAACAACTAAACAATTAATTGAGCAAGAGGGCGGTGCCTGTGAGCTCATTAAGGGTGACGTTGCGGACTCTGTTTTTTGCGATAAGGTGATTCATCAGACAATCGAACGGTTTGGCAAGATCGACATATTAGTTAATAATGCTGCCGAGCAGCACCCACAAGAGAGCATTGCCGCCATTACCGACCAGCAGCTGCAACGCACCTTTGCCACCAACATTTTTTCTATGTTTTATCTTGTGCGCGCGGCGGTGAAGTTTATGCCAAAGGGGAGTTCCATTATAAATACGGCATCTGTTACGGCATATAAGGGACAGCCGCAATTGCTCGATTACTCCGCCACAAAAGGAGCAATTATAGCCTTTACCCGGTCGCTCTCGTTAGCACTTGCCGGGGAGGGCATCCGTGTAAACGCCGTAGCGCCTGGGCCGATATGGACCCCGCTTATTCCCTCAACCTTCCCCAAAGAAAAGGTCGAATCCTTTGGCAAAGATACGCCCATGGGCCGCCCTGGCCAGCCCGAGGAAGTTGCCCCGAGCTATGTGTTCCTTGCCTCGGAAGGCGCTTCATATATGAGCGGCCAAACGCTCCACCCCAATGGTGGCACTGTGGTAAATGGCTAGGGTATACTGGCGTATATGACAGGAAAGCCGCGCGTTGTATATATTCATGGGAACAACACATTGCATTGGTCTGGCGGGTGGGCGGCATGGTTCAAGGCCGAAGTTGAGAAGTTAGGCTTTGACACGTTTTTTGAGACTATGCCCGATTCAATCATCGCCCGCTCAGAATACTGGCTTGCATTTTTGGCGGGTCATGCAAAGGTGGGCGGGGGCGACATTGTGGTGGGCTGGTCATCTGGTGCCGTGGCTGCTATGCGCTATGCAGAGACACATACCATACTCGGCTCAATTCTCGTCTCCCCTTGTTATACCGATTTAGGCGACGAATTAGAAAAACAAAGCGGCTACTACAGCGCACCCTGGCAATGGGATGCGATTAAAAACAACCAGCAAAAAATAGCGGTCATTTCTGGCGATGACGACCCGTGGATCCCCCAGCACGAATTCGAATTTATCAGCAAAAAACTCGGTGCCACGCGCATAAGCGTACCGGGTGGCAAGCACTTTATAGATGAGGCGGAATTCCCTCAACTAATAGAGTACTTCAAGCGTGCATATGCCTAGCCAAGCTTGCAATACGCTTATGCTCGGTAGTATGCTCAAACTAACTAAGCAATAAGGATACTTCATGGACGAGAACAAACAAGCGCCTAACACGGCTCCGCCGGAGCCTACGCCTGTGCAGACACCCACGCCATCTAACGGCACCGCGCCCGCCCCAGCCCCTGCCGAACCAACGCCAACCCCGCCAATGACCCAGCCGCTCGCACCCGGCCAACCGGTGGCAGTTACTCCGCCGAAGAGCAGAAAGTTACTGCCGCTTATTATTGTTGTAGCATTGCTTGTTGTTGCTGGTATCGCGTACGGTGTCTATGCTTACGTCACGAATACCCCCGACTACTTACTGAGCAAGGCAACCGAACAGTTAGGTCGTGACGCCAACAATGCTATGGCTGCAAAGTTTAAGATAGTGACCGGCACGAATAGCGCCAGCGCCAGTTTTACCGGTGACATTGCCGTCCGGGGTGATGCCGCAAATAAAAATGGCGAGCTAGTTATGGGACTTGGCACAGGCAATTCACGGGTTACGCTAAGCGCTAGGTCTGTAGAAGAAATTCTGTATCTTAAACTCGGTAGCCTCTCTAATCTGCCTAACTTAATTAAGGGCTTTTCTGCCGATAGTGCCGAGCTATATGATTCACCGGATATGAAAGCCGCGCTTGCGCGTATTGATAGCAAATGGTTTAGCCTCACCAAAGAGGATCTAAACTCGGTTGGTGCGGAAATAAACACGGGCGAGGGTCAGCCAACTCCACAAGAATTGCAGAAACTGCTCGAGATATACCGTAAACATAAAGTTTTTCAAGCCGATAAGTCGCAGGCAGACGAAACTATCGATGGCATTGCCACTGCCCATTTCACTATTAAAATGAACAAAACCGAACTCGCTGCCTTTTTCAACGACGTGAAAGCAGCCAACCTTAAGGGCTTCAAGGTAACTGATACTGAAATTCAGGAAGCGCAAAAGGCGGCCGATGAATTCAATAGCAAAGCCGCAGCCGACGTATGGGTGACTCGCGACTCTAAAAAGTTTAAGCAGATGCGCTTTGCGAGCGCCGACCAATCAAATCCCGGCTCATTTACCCTTACCTTCGTAACCGATTTGCCTCAGTTCGAAAAACTCGAGAAGCCGGCCGATGCTCGCCCATTCAGTGAGCTCATGACTACTTTTTTGGGGCCAATGTACACCTCGCCAGAGCTTGGCACGGACGCTGACTTGTAGCAACCGTTAGGGTGCCCTGGAACGCCGCGCACCTAAAGCGCGGCGTTTTCGGGTATACTTAGGATAATTATGAAAGATTTCATCACTCGGCTCCTTGAATTCCAAGCGAAACGATTGCTTGCTAAGGCGAAACCTCAAATTGTAGCCGTCACCGGCAGCGTTGGGAAAACCAGCACAAAATTGAACATTGCCACTGTTCTTAGTCAAAAGTACAAGGTGCTGGCGCACTATGGCAGCTATAACACGCACATTGCAGTGCCAATGGCTATTTTCGACATGCAGCTGCCACTTTCGCTCAAAAATCCAGTGTCTTGGGTGAAAGTGCTGTGGGATATGGAGAAGAAGATTAAGGCTGATTACCCCTACGAGGTGCTCGTGCTCGAACTTGGCACCGACCATCCCGGCGAGATCGCCTATTTTAGCAGGTATATTAAGCCAGACGTTGCCGTAGTAACGGCTGTGTCAGAGGAGCATATGGAATATTTTGGCACCATTGACGCGGTTGCCAAGGAAGAGCTTGCGGTAACGCACTTTTCGCGCGAAGTGCTTATTAATCGCGATGACGTTGATGTCGTGTTTGCAAAGCTCGTGCCAGAAGGCATTAACCTGGACACCTACGGTACTAGCGGTGTTGCTGAATATCGGTTCACTACCGATGATTTTCATCCGGGCGAAGGGTTTGCCGGGCAATTTATCTCGCCCGAGTTTGGCGAACAGAAGGTGGAGTTACATGTGGCTGGCGAGCACAATGCGCGTACCGTTGTTGCAGCCGGCGCAGTCGGTATTAAAATGGGCCTCACTGCAGAACAGGTAGTTGCTGGCATGAATGCCGTACGCCCGGTTACAGGCCGTATGAATATTCTAAAAGGCCTAAAACAAAGTACGCTCATAGATGATACTTACAATTCCAGCCCCCTGGCCGCAATTGCCGCGCTTCAAACGCTGTACCTATTCCCAACAAAACAGCGTATTGCTATTTTAGGGTCTATGAACGAGCTAGGTGCCTACTCGCCGCAGGCGCATCAACAGGTTGGCAGCGCGTGCGATCCGGGCTTGCTCGATTGGGTCATTACTGTGGGGGCTGAAGCCGAGCAGTATCTCGCTCCGGCTGCCGCCGCAAAAGGCTGCCAGGTGCGCAGCTTTACGAGTCCGTACGAGGCTGGCACTTTCGCTCATAGTATCTTGCAAACCGGGGCTGTTGTGCTGGCCAAGGGCTCCCAGAACCGAGTATTTACAGAGGAAGCCCTGAAAGTGCTCTTGCACACTCCTGGCGACGAGGCTAACCTTGTGCGCCAAAGTCCTTTCTGGCTGGAGATTAAAGCAAAGCAGTTCGGCATACCTGAGGTACCTCGTGCAGACTAGCACGGGCTCTTAAAAAGAGAAAGTTGCAACTGTACTTCCGTGCCCGTATAATAAATGCCGTTATGATCTGTACGCGCACAACCCTCGGTCTTACACTCCTCCCCTAGGGGAGCTAGTTATTTTTGCACACGCATAGCAACCATAACCGAGGAGCCGCATATGGCCGCAACAGAATTACTCTATTTACAAGATTTTGACGTGACAACCTGCAGCGCAAGGGTTGTCGACGTTCATACCCATGAAGATGGGCGTACTGTGGTCGTTCTCGACCAAACCTGTTTTTATCCTCGTGGCGGCGGGCAGGATTGGGATACGGGTTCAATAACACAGGGCAGTCAAACATTCGACGTAGAAGAAGTTCGGCTCAATGACCAAGGTGCCGTTCTGCACATTGGCAACCCGGCCGTGGATTGGTCTGCCGGTGCAGAGGTTACCTGCACTGTTAATGGGGTGCGCCGTACCATTAATACTCGGCTGCATTCAGCCGGCCATTTACTGGACATGGCTATGGCCGAAGTTAAACCGCACTGGGTGCCCGCTAAAGGCGCACACTACCCAACGATGAGTTTTGTAGAGTATGAGGTGGGCGATGACTCGGCGGGGGAGGATCTTGTCAAGGAGCTTCAGGCAGGGGTAGATAACCTTACTAGCTTAACCATGCCCAACCGCCTCATGTTTGTGCCGGTAGAAGAAATGCATAATTATTGCCGCCACGTACCTGAAAATATCCCTACTAACAAACCCGGCCGCATTGTCATTTACGGCGAGGACTTTGGCGTACCCTGCGGCGGTACTCACGTGCGTGCCCTCAACGAGATTGGCAAGATGACCATTGTCAAAATAAAAGTCAAGAAGGGCCTAGCCAAGGTGAGCTACGCCCTTGACGGCATTAACTGATAAGATAGGACTACTATGAAACGATATAATCCTAAATCTATCGAACCAAAATGGCAGCAAGTATGGGTTGAAACTGGCATTTACGAAGCAAAAGACGACGCCCCAGGCCGCAAAAATTATATCTTGGATTTTTTTCCATATCCAAGCGGCGCCGCCATGCACGTCGGTCATGTCCGCAACTATACCATGAGCGATGTCATGGCCCGGTACGCCCGCATGCGCGGCGACAATGTGCTGCATCCTATGGGCTGGGACGCGTTTGGTTTGCCGGCCGAAAATTACGCCATTAAAACTGGGGTTGCGCCTCAAAAAGTCATTGCTGAGAGCACCGGCAAGTTTAAGCAGCAACTTATTCAAATGGGCATTGGCATTGACTGGTCGCGTGAGATCAACAGCTCTGACCCCCACTATTACCGCTGGACCCAGTGGCTCTTTAAGCTGTTATTTGAGCGTGGTCTCGCCTACCAAAAAGAAAGCTTGCAGTGGTGGTGTGAAACTGACAAAACGGTACTGGCCAACGAGCAGGTAGAAGCTGGCCGTTGCTGGCGTTGCGGAAACGAAGTCACAAAAAAACCGCTCAAACAGTGGTTCTTCAAAATTACCGATTACGCCGACCGGTTAATTGAAGACTTAGACGACCTGGACTGGTCGGACGCGATTAAATCAATGCAGCGCAACTGGATTGGCCGTAGTAAGGGCGCCTATGTCGATTTTCAGATTGATGGGCACAAAGATACGCTCAAAATCTTTACCACTCGTCCGGACACACTGTTTGGCGCCACGTTCATGGTGCTCGCCCCTGAGCGTACTTTGGTTAAGAAGATTGTTACCTCAGAGCAAAAAACGATGGTAGACGAGTACATCAAGGCTGCTCAGGCAAAAAGTGATATTGAGCGCCAGGAGACCGGCCGCGAAAAAACCGGCGTCTTCACCGGCGCGTATGCCATTAATCCGGTTAATGGCGCGCGGTTGCCAATTTGGATTGCAGATTACGTTTTGGCCGGCTACGGTACCGGTGCAATCATGGCCGTCCCCGGTCATGACCAGCGCGATTTTGACTTTGCAAAGAAATTTAATCTACCAATTATTGAGGTTATTGAACCAGTCACCGGCACACCTCAAGAAAATCCAGAATTCCGCCGCAGTATCGTGGCGATTGTGCGCAATTCTAAGACTGGCGAGATTCTTAGTATTAATTGGGGCAAGCAAAACGGCGGCAATCTCTTGATTGGTGGCGGCCGCGAAGAGCACGAGACCATCGAAGACGCAGCCAAGCGTGAAATTGCAGAAGAGACTGGATATACTAACATTTCGCTTGTTGCTAAAACCGGCCCTATCCATCATGGCTATTATGCGCACAGCAAGGGCGTGGCGCGTCAGATTGAAGCGCACGGCTTACTGTTTGATTTAGTCGATGATACGCAAAAAAGCGTGCAGCTTGAGGCGGACGAAAAAGGCAAATTTGCCGTTGAGTGGCTCAATCCAAACGAGGTAGAGACAAAAGTTACCGACGAGCTGCACGCCACCGTCTACGCCCTGTTGGTAAAAGGTGAGTGCTACCACGGTGAGGGCGTCATGACTAACTCTGGCCCATACGACGGCATGCTAAGCTCAGAGGTCCGCGAGCGCATTGTGGCAGATCTGACCCAAAAGGGAGCGGGCAAAGAGCGGGTTAACTACAGAATCCGCGACTGGCTCATTAGCCGCCAACGCTACTGGGGTGCGCCAATCCCTATTGTGCACTGCGAAAAAGACGGTGCTGTCGCAGTGCCGGATAGCCAGCTGCCGGTTGAGCTGCCTGTTATGCAGAGTTACGAGCCCTCTGGTGACGGCCGTTCACCCCTGGCTCGTGTTCCTGAATGGGTTAACACAACCTGTCCCAAGTGCGGTGGCCCGGCTAAGCGCGAGACCGACACTATGG
>DATIBT010000077.1:0-17154 GCA_035457345.1 Saccharimonadales bacterium (SeqCode)
AAAAAAGGTGAACGCGAAAAGGCGGCATTTGAGGCCGCATGGCAGGCCCACGCTATTGCCGACGGTCTCACGCCAGCTCACCACTACCCCTTAGCCGAAAAGCTTGAGGAGCTGCGTGGCGAAGGCATAGAAACCCGTACATCGCTCAAAGACAAGCTCATAGTTAAAAGTGAAGGTGACTCTACCACCGAAGTGCTTTCTAAAAACTGGGAAATGTGGGGTGCTAAGGGTGTTATGACAACCCACGGCTTTTATGAGTTTGGCGTGGCAACTATTATTGCGCCGCTCAGGCTCAAGAGCGCCTATCCTTCGAAAGAGGAATGCAGAAAAGCACTAGAACTAGGTAGCGTGGAGATCTTTAAGCAGGCAGCCAAGGACATTTATGCGCTCAACATGTACGAGCGGTTTGCACACCATGGTTGGACGCGGGAGCTGGCCCGAGAAACACGCGACTTTTTGGCGCCCACTATTGCAAAAACAATTGCGCTTGCGTGGTACGAAGCTCTCATGCGGACCGAGGGCAAATAATGCGCTTACGGCTTATTGCCGGTACGCTTGGCGGGCGCTTTTTGGACGCGCCGGACACGCAGACGACTCATCCAATGAGTGAACGGATTCGAGGGTCGCTCTTTAATATTTTGGGGGACATTACAGGTAAAACGGTACTTGATGCGTTTGCCGGTAGCGGCGCACTCAGCTTTGAGGCGGTTAGCCGCGGTGCAAAAAGCGCGCTCCTCCTCGAAAAAGATAAGGTTGCACAAAAAATAATTGCCAAAAATATTGCGGCGCTTGGCGTGAGCGAACGGATGCAGTTAATAAAAGCAAATTGTCGCAGCTGGAGCGAGCAAAACCCTGAGGTCACTTTTGATCTGATACTGCTCGACCCGCCGTACCATGATTTGCAGTTATCCACAGTTTCGTTGCTCGCAAACCATTTGAATGTGAATGGGCTTATGGTATTATCATACCCAGGTAGAGACTCAGCGCCGACCGTTAATGGAGTTGTTGTGGTGGACAATAGAAGTTACGGAGACGCGGCGCTGGCCTTCTACCGCCAAGACCGCCCATAAAAAGGGCGATCTTTTTTGTTTGGTATTATAGTGTGATGAATCCTGAGCATACCGCATTTGTGCCGTTTGACCAGTTGAAACACAAGCCATATTTCAGCGATGACCCCCAGCGTTACTTTGACCCGGAAAAACTGCGAGGCGAAGCGCTGAACGCTCAGGTTGACGCACTTATTCGCGCTGACCACCGTTTAAACGACGAACAAAGGGACCGCGTGCGCGAATACTTCGGCATCCTTACCGGCGCCATAACCATGAACGCCCCTATGTTGTTCCTGGATATGGGTGTTAATCCCGAGCAGGAAGTGGCTCGGGCGGGCTATTGTACGCCTGCCATATGGATGCATCGCCGGTCCGAGGGGGACTGGTTGCTCGTACTGCCGCACTACGAATACGACGATGAAGGGCAATGGCACGCACGCAGTCTTTATTACAGTATGTGGACACTTTTGGACGACGCACGTAAGGGCGCTGAGCGTCTCATTATTGGCGAAGATGCTGTGCGCAGTTGGCTCACCTCTCGCAGTCTGGCAACGGTGCATATGCAAGAACCGACTCAGTTTCATTTTGAACGCGACTTTACTCTTCTGCGGTCCCTAGGACGCGCAAATATGCCTGTTGATTACCTTGGTCTTACTGACGCGCAGCGCCAAACCATGGGTAATTATGTCGCTGCCCATATTCTTGATAGTGGCGATTGGCGCACGCCCGATCTATTCGATGTACTGGAGTATGTACTGGGCGCAGCGAGTGAAGAAGACCGGAGGGAGTTATATGCTCATATGTCTGGTTTGTTTGCCGAAAGGCTGCCCGTGAGCCATCATGATACACTGCGGTCGGAGCTTATAATGGTGGCTGATTGGCTTGCGGCCCGAATGCCTGTTATTGAAGGTGCGCCGGAAGGCGTTGCATTGCGAGCCCCGACTAGGCGCTTACTACTACTTTCCGGCGCGTATCGGCACCGGGCGCGAACAGTCTCCACTGAGTTTTCTGATTCACTGGCGCCCTTACGTCAAGTAACGCCCGATGATTGGCCCCAGGATCATCGCCTCTATACATTCACCAGGAACAATCCTGGTCTCGACAACATATGGCGTGATGTTGATTATCTAAATTATTTACGGCGTACTAACGTGCCGCCTGCGAATCTGGACATAAATGAGCCTCGTGCTCTGGCGCTATCTGGCAATTTCCATCGTTTAATGATGGAGGGCGCTCATTTGGGTGATATATCATCTATCCTCGATGCCCTTGAATATGTTGCCGACGCTACCACTAACGAACCTAACCAATGCCGGCTGTATAATCAAATCCTTTATGCCATTGCAAACAGTTTGCCGGTGAAGGAATCTGCCAATCGCAATTTACATAGGATTGCCGGCGTGCTAGAGGTAGTGCTTCCTAGGTTGCCCGAGCGGCTTCGGAATTATCAGGGGGAGAGTATTTCCGGTCCAGCCGGTGTGGCGCTATTGATGGCCGACATGTACGAATGGCGGGCCAGCTACTTCATACAAGCCGATATAACCCGCACTGGCATGGATGAAGACATGCCTAGCGGTGACGAACAGAGTTGAATATAGTATAATGGCCAAAGTTTCATACACCTGCGCGAGTGGTGGAATGGTAGACACGCATGCCTTAGGAGCATGTGCCTTCGGGCGTGGAGGTTCAAGTCCTCTCTCGCGCACCATGCATTTATTACAGATGGAAAGGCTTCAGAAGTACTTCTGAAGCCTTTCTTTGTTCGAATCCTACCTTTGAGGCAACGCTTTCATCAAAGCGAAAAAGTACTTTGCTTCGCCAGTGTTGAAGTAGTTATACCAAGCCTCAAGAGCTTCGGGCGAGAAAACAGCAAGCCGGTCGAGGATATACCGGGCAAATAACAAGCCGCCTGCCGAGTTGGCAGTTATGAGGTTACCGTCGGCCACCACTTTATCTTCCTTATAGTACGCATCACCCTTGTAATTGGGCGCTACCATTTTAAGATACTCAAGCGTATTGCTGGTGTGCGGTCGGTTATCAAAAACGCCGGCGTTGCCCAGGGCGGTTGTAGCGCCGCAGATGGCAGCGACACTTGCATTGACCTCAAGCAGCTCCTTTGCCTTTTCTATGATAGGCTGTTGCGTGGCGTCTTGCCATGTATCACCGCCAACTAGGATAAGTACTGCAGAAGTCTCGGGTGTCACCTCGTTAACGGTTGCATCGGGAACAATAATCGCCCCTCCTGCAGTGGTAATTGGATCTTTTGTTATCCCCACTGTTTTTACTGGTATTCGTTTGCCCTTAGTCTTGAAAAAGCGGCCCGTGTTAAGCTCGGCCATGATGTGGCCAGCCTCCCAATCGGACCATGTGTCCTGTACATACACAAAGGCGTATTTTTCATTTGCCATAAGTCCCTCCTTGCATAAACATTATAAGTTAGGCGGGCTACGTGCCCTGTAGGATATTTAATGGTGGTTTATAATACGGTCAATGAACACATATCTTCTGTTATTACGCGGCATTAATGTTGGCGGCAAAAATAAAGTCGCTATGGCAGTCTTAAAAAAATGCCTGGAAGATTTAGGGTTTACTAACGTTCTCACGTATATTGCCAGTGGGAATGTTATTGTGGCGTCTAAGCATTCGGCTAAAGAAGTGCAAGCTTTGGCCGAAGAAGCGCTCATTAAGAATTTCAAGCTTGATAGCGAGCTCATTAAAGTGTTGGTACTAAGCCCTGCTCAGCTCCGAGCAATCATACGCAATAAGCCGAAAGGTTTTGGCGAACAGCCAGACAAGTATCATAGCGATGTTATTTTTTTAATGGATATTGATGCGGCCCAGGCTATGCCAGTTTTTAAACCTCGGGAGGGGGTCGATGCAGTGTGGCCTGGCGAGGGTGTTGTCTATTCACAGCGCGTTAGTGCGTTGCGCGCAAAAAGTAGGTTGGGGGCAATTGTCGGGACGCCGGTTTATAAGTCGATGACTATCCGAAGCTGGAATACGACAACAAAGTTGTTGAGGCTATTAGAGGGCATGGCGCCTAGCAAAACGGTGTAAACTCTCGTCCTCGTGCGGGCTTTGCCATATGGCCGACTTGTTCTTTACACCCTAGGTTGCCTATGTAATAGTCGAGGCATAAGCAGGAAGCAAAGCATGTTTTCTAAACTATTTTTTCGCCACAAACTGCCCGAGCCCAATTTCGGCCCGTGGCTTTTTACTATCCTGGTAGTCGTGTTTGCGTTTCTTATGCAAGTTAAGCCTGTTCTTGGTATGGCTGGTATGGGAACGGTGTGCATTGTGTCATCTGTGCTTGTATTGCTTAACCGTGAGCGTATATGGGAAAACTACAAGCAAACCTACAAAAGTAACATAGCGCTCCGCAGCTTTTGGCACGAGCCCAAGCGCGAATACTATGCTATTAATGTATATTTTTTGTGGCCGCTCGTTGGGCTGGCTGGCGTGGCACTCCTGGTTATCGCTTACCAATTCTCCTAAATATATGCTAAGGTGGTGACGATGTTTTTTAGTAACAGAACTGCGCATAGCCATATGCTGCCGGGCCGTCTCGGTTAGTTTGCTGAGTGCAGACCGTGCCGGGGTGTCCCGGCCGTTTTGTCTGTTACAATAAAGAGGAATTATTATGGCTATGCTTTCAACTCAACCCTATAAAGGCGCACGCGATTTCTACCCCGAAGATCTACGCGTCCAGACGTATTTGTTTAACACTTGGCGCACCGTCGCCGAACGGTACGGCTACGAAGAATACATGACCCCTATGCTTGAGCCACTCGATATTTATGCGGCAAAGAGCGGCACGGAACTTGTTAACGATGAGAGTTATTTATTTGTCGACCGGGGCAACCGGCAGGTGGTGATTCGCCCTGAAATGACGCCGAGCGTAAGCCGCTTGGTTGCAGGGCGCCGTCAAGAGTTGGCGTATCCGGCCCGGTTGTATTCGGTAGCTAACTTTATGCGCTACCAGCGCCCTCAACACGGGCGTTTGCGCGAGTTTTGGCAGTTGAACGTTGACATCTTTGGCGTGCCAACCATCGACGCCGAAGTTGAGCTCATTACCATGGCCGACGAAATCATGAAGGCATTCGGCGCGACCGATAAAATGTACGCTATAAAAATTAATAGTCGCAGCTTGGTGAACTTTATGATGGCCGAATACCTAGAGCTCGACGTTGTGCAATCGCAGCTCATGATGAAACTCTTTGACCGCAAGGACAAGATCACTCCCGCGGAGTTTAGGGATCAGGCTGCCGAAATCTTTGATCAGCCAAAGGTTTCCCAGGGTCTCAAAAAGATCGCCGCCTTGTTTGCAGCAAAAACTATGGGCGACTTGCCGAAGCAAATCATCGACTCCAACGCCATTAAGCAGGTGCAAACGCTTTTTACGCTGTTGCGCGAGCACGGAGTCAAGAGTGTTATGTTTGATATTGGTCTCATGCGCGGCCTTGATTATTACACCGATATTGTCTTTGAGGTATTCGATACTAACCCAGAAAACAGCCGCTCGCTCTTTGGTGGCGGTCGCTACGATGGTTTGGTGGGGCTGTTTGGCGTAGAGCCAATCCCTACTGTCGGTTACGCCATTGGCGACGTGACCTTCCGTGACTTTCTGCAAACCCACAAGCTCCTGCCCCGGCTGCACACAACCACTGAGGTATATGTGGTCGTGCTTGGCGATTCACTTAAAGGTGCGCAAAAACTCGCCCAGCGTTTGCGAGGCGAAGGAGTAAACGTAGAAGTAGACATTACCGGCCGTAAGGTTGATAAGCAAATCAAGACCGCAGTTAAAAAGGATATCCCATTCATTTTGTTTCTTGGGAAAAAAGAGCTCGATGAAGAAAACTACACGCTTAAAGACGTTGCCGGAGAAAAAGAACATCACCTATCCTTTGCCCGTTTGGTGACGACCATAAAAGATTATCGACACGCCCAAGAAGACGTTATTTAATAAGTAGGTCCATAAACGACGGCCCCGCGGCCAATTGCAGCCTGACATGGAGGTCTGGTGCAAGCAGGTGATTTGAAGGTACGTGAGCAGCGGCTAAATAATCTGTTGTTGCTCGGTGGGCTCTCTCAGGTCATTGCCGGCTTTACGCTGGTTAGTGGCTGGATGACAGACATGGTGAGGCTGGGCGCACTAGCCGGAGGTGCAGCTGCGCTCGCTGGGCTTTTGGTTCTGACCTACGCGATCTCTAAGTTGCACTTCACCATCAAGTCGTTGGCGGAAAATACGCTGTGGATTCTTTTGACATCTGGCGTGGTGGTGCTGGCAACAATACCGGTGTTGATCATGGGCGCCGCTTTGCGCCTGTTCTGGTGGGGGTTCGCCATTGCGCTCATTTGGGCGGTCACTGCTTCTATGAGGGTAGTGACGCATGGGGAATCCTGGCGTTGGCGGCTAAACGCCACACTGCGGACTAGCCCCAAAGCTGCGCTTTTCGACAAGCGGCGCCAGCGGCAAATGAGCCGAATCGGCGCATGGATCTCCATAATGTCACTATTGTTATGGGTGGTACTCCTGTTCGTAGGCTGGCGGGTCGGGGTGGTGGTTTCGGCTGCTGGTACGTTGGTGGCAGGATTGTTCACCTACCTCAGCCTCTTTGGTGTCCTGCCACACTACACCACCCGCAAGGAGTGTGAAACCTGGGAGGGGAACGCGCTCATGAGCGGCGCGATGGCAGCCATCGGCCTGGGCCTCACTGTCGGTTCGGTGGATAATGCAGTGCTTGGGGTTATCACCACAGTGGTGGCTCTGGGTTGTTTCATTACCGTGGCGCAGCGTCAGCGTGAGGCTATGCGCATCTGAGTGGACATGTGGGCGGGTCGGGGACCCCCGATACCGCCCACGACTCAAACTATAGACATTATCATACAGATCTGCTGATATATATCAGTCACGATCATGCGACAGATTGTAACACTCAAGGAGGAACCTCGTGAGATTGGTACACCCCGACCTGCGAAATGTACTACATGTACTAGGGGTGATGCAGGCGTTCCTGTCGTCGTTCATTACCTTTTGGGTGATGTTCTGGCTGAAAGGCTTTCGGGAAGGCCTGGAGCATGGCGGTTATACGGCGATGTCGGGCATGACATTGATTGTCTTGGTGCACCTCTATGAGGCACGCGAGCAACCGGCAGCTCTGCACCGCAACTGGGTGGTGACCTCGGGGTGGTACGCAGGTCTGGCAGCCGTCGCCGTACTCTTGTGGGGCATTGGCTTTCACGGCTTGCTATTCGGACTCTTCTGGAGCGCGGTAACTGCCGTCGCTATCTGCATGGGTATCTGGAGTCAGTACCTCGTTATGCGCGGTCTGCACCGTCCGCCCGCAGAATGGCACTGACGAATGTGACGGGAGTGGGGGAGAGGTACCGGCCTCGATCCCACTCCACACTAAACTCCTTACGCTCGCATTCCAATCTGAGGCACGGTATAATAGACAGATATGAAGCATGTAGTGAAGAAACCCTCAGACACGCAAGTTACTGTGACCGTCACCCTTGACGCTGCCGACCTTGCGCCAATTCAACAGAAAACCATCGCCCGTTTGGCGAAGAGTGTAAAAGTGGCCGGCTTTCGCCCCGGCAAGGTGCCTACAGAGGTAGCCGCCAAACAACTCGACGCGAATTATGTGAATAATGAAGTGCTAGAAGATGCTGTTAACGCATCGGCCATAGAAGCTTTTGACGCAGAGAAGCTTGTGCCACTTGACCGTCCTAAGGTAGACGTCACTAAATATGTACCAGGCCAAGAGGTCGAGTACACGGCAACTGTTGAGATTATCCCTCAGGTTAAGCTTGGCGACTACAAAAAGTTGAAGGCTACAAAAGATAAAGTGGCCATAACCGACAAAGAAATCGACGAAGTCATAGAGCGCTTGCAAACGAGCATGGCCACGAAGCAGGATGTGGAGCGCGCTGCTAAAAACGGCGACGAGGTTATTATCGATTTTGATGGCAAAGACAAAGACGGCAAAGCAGTTGCGGGCGCGAGCGGCAAGGATTATCCCCTTACTCTCGGTTCGAACTCATTCATTCCGGGCTTCGAGGAGGGTTTGGTTGGTAAAAAAGCTGGTGATGCATTTGAGCTGCCGCTGACGTTCCCTAAAGATTATCACCACAAGCCACTCGCCGGCGCTAAAGTCACCTTTACCGGCAAAGTGACCACGGTAAAAGAAGTGGTCAAGCCCGAGACGAACGATGCCTTCGCCGCCAAGGCCGGCCCGTTCAAAACAGTTGCCGAACTTAAGGCCGATATTAAGCGTGAGTTGACCGACCAAAAAGAGCGCGAGGCTGTTGACGCCCTCAAAGACAGTCTGGTTGAGCAGCTGGTTAAAGGAAGCCATGTCCCTGTGCCAGAGGTGCTTGTTGAAGATCAGCTAGCTGGCATTGAGCGCGATTTTGTGCAAAACCTTATGTACCGCGGCATGACCCTGGACCAGTATTTGGAACAACAGAGCCAGACCAAAGAGGAGTGGCGAGATAAAGAGCTCAAACCGCAGGCCGAACGCCGTGTGCAGGTGGGCCTTGCCCTTGCTGAACTCAGCAAGGTTGAGAATATTGAAGTAAGCAAAGAAGAGCTAGATGAGCGCCTGAGTGAAATGTTGCAACGCTACGGTAATACACCAGAGGTAGTGAAGCAACTCGACACCCCGGAAACTCGCCGCGACATTGCAAACCGTTTGGTTACAGAAAAAACGGTTAATCGTCTTGTAGATCTTAACAATACAAAATAGTAGTAGCGATAACAAAAATATGATATAAAAACCTCCAGGCAAGGATACGTTTGGAGGTTTTTGAAATGGACGGAACGGATAGGACGCTAGGGTTGTATATCCTGGCGATTGCCGTCGCGAGTGGCACTCCCATGGTGCAGAGTTGGTTCCACAGGCTGGTCGCCAAGAACCCGGATGACGTTGCAAACGCGGTTTGGATTACGCTGGGCGCCTGTACGGTAGCCCTTGGCAGCTCGATGGCGCTACTGTTTCTGGCGATTGGCATCGGTGTTCGGCCGCTCTCCGGCCCTATCTGGATGGCAATTTCCTGGTGCGTGACCATGTGTTTGGTGTTCTTCCGTCGGGGCTTCAACTCCAAAAACACCAACTGAGCATCTTATTGTGGCAGGGGGCCGGGTGCACCGCCCGGCTCCAGCCATGTGTCCTTGCCCGATTCACTTTGGCTATAACTTGTTAGCACTCTTGACGTTCGAGTGCTAATTTTTTATGCTAAAAAGTACTATGACACATGACAAGAAACTTCGTAACTATCTTGTACCAACCGTTATCGAGCGTAACCCAATGGGGGACCGGGCTTACGACATTTACAGCCGCTTGCTCAACGAGCGCATCATCTTTTTAGGCGAAGAAGTAAACGAGCACACGGCTAACCTTGTGGTTGCCCAAATGATTCACCTAGCCTACGAAGATCCTAAAAAGGATATTCTGTTTTACATTAACAGTCCAGGTGGTGTGGTGTATGACGGCCTGGCCATTATTGATACCATGAACTACATTAAGCCAGATGTGCAGACCATCGGCATTGGCATGCAGGCAAGCATGGGTGCCGTGCTGCTGGCTGCGGGGGCAAAGGGCAAACGTTCTATGCTACCCAATAGCCGTGTGATGATTCACCAGCCACATGGTGGCACGCAGGGCGTTATGACCGACATGGAGATTAGCCTGAAGGAAGGCATCCGCACCAAAGAGCTGCTTATTGACCTTATGACCAAATACACTGGCCAAAAGAAAGATAAAGTCCGCACCGATATGGAACGCGACTTTTGGATGAACGCCAAAGAGGCGGTGAATTACGGTATCGTCGATAGTATCATCGAAAAAGCCTAGCCCCTTGCGATAGAAGCCGGCCGCAGGGCGACCTAAGCATTCATAATCTTGAACCGTCTGATGCAACCGTCAGGCGACGCCTGCTGTGATGTGGATTCAAGGCGAGACGGTAGATACGAGAGGGCCAAGCGGCCCGGCCGACCCGCAGGCCGGCCGGGTTCCACTAGTCGCGTGTAGTCAGTCGTCGTCTGACTCGGGCGGTACGATGAGCGCCACGTAGACCACTTGCGCGCCAGCGGGGATGTCCGCCGCGTCCATGCGGCCGAAGTATCCCTGTTCGACGAGCACGCCGATCTGCGCGCGCAGATCATCCAGCTTCTGCCGGGTCTCACGCCGCTCACGCTCGTCGAGCGCACGCCTCGCAACCTCCAGCGCCCGCGGCAATTGTTTGCGCCACTGCCACCAGCAGGCTGTCCAGGTGAAGATGACGATCAGTAGAGCCAGCCCAAGCACAATGGTCGTGGTTCGGTTGGGCGCTTCAAGGATGGCCACGACGCCCATGAGCATCGCCACGCTGAGCATCGCCTGCATGCCACGGCGGTAGATGGACCGCCCCCAGATACAGAGCGAACGATCCGTGTAGGCGATTTTAGTTGCGGTGAAGCCGAGGCTTCCCGTGAGCACGGCTATTACAATTGCCAGCCCCACTGTAACTCCCTCCGTCGGGGACCCTCTCGTGCCACTCAGTATACACCTATTGCTAATTTCACAATAAAAATCTTTTAAACTCCTTGACAATAGTGGAAAACTCCCCCAAAATGGATTGTAAGAAGTAGTGTAAGGTAGGTAAGTTCTACCTGCGAGCCGATTTGGCCAGCGGCTTTTTCGCAGACCTGCCTAGTGGATCTTCGGGGCGCCACTAAAAAACTAATGACGATAGGGGCATTTTTTGGTATGAGCACACCTGCCGACACCAAGCTAGCCGCTTCTGCTCGCGTCCTTTTTACCGCGGACGATAACGCAGTTGCGCAGCCTAACCTCATCGCCCATCAAACCGAGAGCTTTCAATGGTTCGTGAAAGAAGGTTTGGGCGAGATTTTTGCTGAGATTAATCCAATCGAGGATTACACGGGGCAAAAACTAGAACTCCGCTTTAAGGAGTATCATTTTGACGAACCAAAAATGAGCGAAATCGAAGCTCGCGACAACAACGTCAGCTTCGAGGCTCCGCTAAAAGCTAAAATTGAACTTACTAACAAGGTAACCGGCGAAGTCAAAGAGCAAGAGATTTACCTTGGTGACTACCCATGGATGACCAACCGCGGTACGTTTGTGATTAACGGCGCAGAGCGCGTTGTGGTAAGCCAGCTGATCCGTTCTGCTGGCGTTTTCTTTACGGCAGATGCAAGCGGCGGCCACAACTACTACGGTGCCAAGGTTATTCCTGGCCGTGGTGCATGGTTAGAGTTTGAGACTGCAACCAGCGGCGTTATGTACGTCAAAATTGACCGTCGCCGCAAAATCTCAGTAACCACTTTGCTGCGCGCCTTGGCCTACCCGACCAACGCGGGCATTAAAGAGCTGTTTACCGACGTCGACACTGGCGAAGTCAGCTACATTGACACTACCCTCGACAAAGACCCAAGCAAGGGTACCAACGAAGCCCTCATTGAAGTCTACCGCCGTCTGCGCCCGGGCGACCTGGCGACTGTCGACAACGCCCGCGAACTGATTCAGCGCATGTTCTTTGACTTCAAGCGCTTTGACTTCAGCCGCGTTGGCCGTTACAAGATCAACCAACGCCTTGGCTTGGATATTGCAAACACCGCCGAAAATCGTGTTATGCGCATCGAAGACCTGGTCGCCATCATTAAGGAGATTATTCGCCTTAATAACGCCCAGGAAAATCCAGACGACATTGATGCTCTTGGCAACCGCCGCGTCAAAATGGTCGGCGAATTGGTCCAGCGCCAGTTCCGTATTGGTCTGCTGCGCATGGAGCGCAACGCCCGCGACCGCATGAGCATGTGCGACATCGAAACCGTTACTCCTGGTCAGCTTATCAACGCCCGTCCAGTAGTTGCAGCTGTCCGTGAATTCTTCGCAAGCTCCCAGCTTTCACAGTTCATGGACCAGACCAACCCACTGTCTGAATTGGCTCACAAGCGCCGCCTCAGCTCTATGGGTCCTGGCGGTCTGAGCCGCGAACGCGCAGGCTTTGACGTTCGCGACGCCCACGCCACCCACTATGGCCGTCTCTGTACCGTGGAAACTCCAGAAGGTGCAAACATTGGGTTGGTGCTCAACATGGCAACCTACGCCCGTATCAACGAATACGGTTTCCTGGAAGCCCCATATCTGAAAGTCAGCAAGGGTAAAGTGACCGACGAAGTTGTGTACCTGGACGCCGTTCAGGAAGCAAACGAAGTCATCGCTGAAGCTGGTAACGAGCTCGACAAGAACGGCAAGTTCGTGGCAGAGCGCGTTTCAGCCCGCGTAAACCTGAAGCCGGGTGAAATCGACGCCTCTGAAGTTACCTTCATTGACGCCGCTCGCAAGGAAATTTTGGGTAGTACCGCCGCCTTGATTCCATTCATCGAGAAAAACCGCGTTGACCGCAGCCTTACCGGCTCGAACATGCAGAAGCAGGCCGTACCTCTGGTTAAGCCAAGCTCGCCAATTGTTGGTACTGGCATGGAAAGTTCGATCGCTATTAATAGCGGCCAAATGGTTGTTGCCGAAGCTGCCGGTGAAGTCGTGAAAGCTGATGCTACCGAAGTCCAAGTTGCCTACAAGGACGGCGTAAAGAGCTACCAGCCACAACACTTCAAGCGCTCTAACGATGGCGAGAGCATGAACGACCGCGTTATCGTCAACCGTGGCCAGAAGGTCAAGAAGGGCGATGCCCTGATCGAAGGTATGAGCATTAACAGCGGCGAGCTCGCCGTTGGCCGTGACCTGATCGTAGCCTTTATGCCATGGGGTGGTTACAACATGGACGACGCTATCATCCTGAGCCAGCGCATCGTCAAAGACGACGACCTGACTAGCATTCACATCACCGACTACATGGTAGAGGTGCGTGAAACCAAGCTGGGGCCAGAGATTGTTACCCGCGACATCCCGAACGTTTCTGAAGACAGCCTCCGTCACCTCGACGAAAACGGCATCGTGCGCATTGGCGCCGAAGTCCACGCCGGTGACATCCTGGTTGGTAAGATTACGCCAAAGGGTGAGCAGGAACTCAGCTCTGAAGAGCGCCTGTTGCGCGCCATCTTCGGTGAAAAAGCCAAAGACGTCCGCGACACAAGCCAGCGCATGAGCAACGGCAAGCACGGTAAAGTGGTTGGCGTTAAGGTCTTCAGCCGCGAAAACGGCCACGAACTCAAGGCTGGTGTGCTGATGCAGATCCAGATCTTTGTGGCGCAGATGCGCAAGATCAGCGTCGGTGACAAGCTCGCCGGCCGCCACGGTAACAAGGGTGTGGTCGCCCGCATCCTGCCCGTAGAAGACATGCCATTTATGGAAGACGGTACGCCGGTAGACGTTATCCTGAACCCGCTCGGTGTGCCATCACGCATGAACCTTGGCCAGCTGTTTGAAGTGCACCTTGGTATGGCTGCCCGCGCCTTGGGTTATAAGGTTGCCACGCCGCCTTTCAACGGCGTCCCACAGGCTAAGATCGAAGAAGAACTGCAAAAAGCCGGCTTCCCAAGCAACGGTAAGGTTCAGCTGTTCGATGGTCGCACCGGTGAAGGCTTCAAGGAAAAAGTTGCCGTCGGTAACATGTACATGATGAAGCTGCACCACATGGTTGCAGACAAGATCCACGCCCGCTCAATTGGGCCATACACCATGGTCACCCAGCAGCCGCTCGGTGGTAAGGCGCAAAACGGTGGTCAGCGCTTTGGTGAAATGGAGGTGTGGGCACTTGAAGCATACGGTGCCGCAAGCACCCTGCAGGAAATGCTGACCATTAAGTCTGACGACGTCTATGGCCGTGCCAAAGCCTACGAATCAATCATCAAGAAAGAGCCAATCACTGGTCCGAAAGTTCCAGAAAGCTTCAACGTCTTGGTGAAAGAACTTCAGGGTCTTGGTCTCCGCGTCGACCTGATTGACCAACGCGATGTTATTGACGCCGAAGAAATTTTGGAAAGCAGCATCAAAGAAGAAGCATCGAGCATGCCAATCATTGACCCATCTGCCGCTGCGCCACTCGATGTGAGTGTTGCTGACGAAGTCGACCACTTTGGTGACCTCGACCTCGGCGATGGCATGAGCGTGCAACTCGCTGACGATATGAATAACGATGACGAAGACGTCGCCGCAGTCACGACTGCCGACGAAAAGGAGGAAGCGTAGATGAGTCGTTTAAGCCATCTCACTACCAGCATTGCCGATTTTGACGCAGTGCGCCTGGCCGTTGCGTCCGCCGAAGACATTTTGGAATGGTCGCACGGTGAGGTCCTCAAGCCAGAGACCATTAACTACCGCACCCAGAAGCCAGAACGCGACGGTTTGTTCTGTGAGCGCATCTTTGGGCCAGTGAAGGACATCAACCCTCACGACGCCAAATACAAAGGTGTCCGCTCACGCGAAGCTGCCGTCGACAAAAACGGCGAACTGGTAACCAAGAGCATTGTGCGCCGCGAGCGCATGGGCCACATTGGTCTGGCAACGCCTGTTGCTCACATCTGGTTTATGCGCGGTACGCCAAGCGCGATGGGTCTGCTGCTTGGGCTGACTGTCCGCAACATTGAACGCGTCGCTTACTTTGCAAGCTACATTGTTAAGAAAGTTGATGTTGAGAAGCGCGACCAGTTTGCTGCCGACGCTGAGGCTGAATACGAAGCAGCCAAGCTCGCTATCAAAACCCGCTTTGAAAAAGAAGGCGAAGCAGAAGGTGCCGACGTAAAGGCCCTGGCTGCTGCCCAGAGCAAAGAACTCGACGAACTAACCGAGAGCTACTTGCTTAAGAAGTCTCAGCTAGAGAGCCTGCAAAAAGCAGCCCTCATGAGTGAGACTGACTACCGCAACCTTCCAGAAGACTACCGCGAACTCATCGCTGTAGGCATGGGTGGTTCGGCACTGTACGAACTGTTGCAAGAGATTGACCTCGACGCGCTCGTAAAAGAGCTCGCCGAAGAAGCTGAAGCCGCTAAAGGCCAGCGCAAGAAGAAAGTCCTCAAGCGCCTCAAGGTTCTTGAAGGCATGCAACGCGCAGGCATCAAGCCAACCAGCATGTGTATGACCGTTCTACCAGTTATCCCACCAGACCTTCGTCCGATGGTACAGCTGACCGGTGGCCGCTTTGCGACCTCTGACCTGAACGACTTGTACCGCCGCGTCATCAACCGCAACAACCGTCTGAAGAAGCTCATCGAGCTCAATGCTCCAGAGGTAATCCGCCGCAACGAAATGCGTATGCTGCAGGAAGCTGTCGATGCCCTCATCGACAACAGCGCCACCCGCAGCGGCCGCGCCGTTTCAGCAACGGGTGGCCGTCGCCGCCTGAAGTCCCTCAGCGACATGCTGAAGGGTAAGCAGGGTCGCTTCCGCCAGAACCTCTTGGGTAAGCGCGTCGACTACTCTGGCCGCTCGGTTATTGTTGCCGGTCCGGACCTCAAGATTAACCAGTGCGGTCTGCCAAAGCTTATGGCTCTTGAACTCTTCAAGCCATTCGTTATTGCAGAACTCCTGGCTAACGAACACGCCCACAACATCAAGAGCGCAACCCGCCTGATTGAGTCTAGCGCCAGCGAAGTGTGGGACGCCCTGGACGAAGTCATTAAAGAGAAGTACGTGCTGCTGAACCGCGCACCATCTCTCCACCGTCTGTCTATTCAGGCCTTCCAACCTAAGCTGATCGAAGGTAAGGCTATCCAGCTGCATCCACTCGTCTGTAAAGGTTTCAACGCCGACTTCGACGGTGACCAGATGGCCGTCCACCTACCGCTTAGCGAAGAAGCTCAGCGCGAAGCTCGTGACCTCATGAGTGCAACAAACAACCTCCTGAAGCCTGCTGACGGTTCACCAATTCTGAACATCAGCCAGGACATCGTGCTCGGTTGTTACTACCTGACCTATCCTAAGCCAGACGCTCAGGTGAAGGAGCCAAAGAACTTTGCCTCTGTTAACGAAGCTATCTACGCGTACGAAAACGGTGCCATAAAGCTTCAGACGCCAATCATTGTCCCTGTAAAGGGCGAACGCCGTGAGACCACCCTTGGCCGTGTGTACTTTAACGAGATCCTGCCTGAAGACTTCAAATACGTTGAAGACGTTATGGGCAAGAAGAAGCTTGGTAAAGTATTGGCCCGCATCTTTGAAGGTTATGGCTCGGAGATCACCGCTAAGATCGCCGACGACGTAAAAGACTTGGCGCTCGAATATGCAACCCTCGGTGCTGTCTCGACCGGTATGACTGACTACTTTGAAGTAACTGAACTCGACAAGATCATCGCTGAAGGTGACGAGCGCGCTGCTAAAATTAGTGACCAGTACGAACAAGGTCTGATTACTGATGAAGAGCGCTACAGCCTCACCGTTGCTAACTGGCGCACCATCGACAAGAAGGTGCTCGAGCTGCTGCAAGGCCGCTTAGTCCAGGAAGACACCAGTGTTGCCGTGATGGTTGACTCTGGTGCTCGTGGTGACCTGTCAAACGTCAAGCTGGCGACCGCTATGATCGGTATCATGGTGGACGCAACCGGTAAGGAAATTGAGCTGCCAATCCGCTCTAGCTACAAGAAGGGTCTTTCACCACTGGAAGCCTTCGTTGCTACCCGCGGTACACGTAAAGGTCTGATTGACACCGCCCTTAAGACTGCTGACTCTGGTTACCTGACCCGCCGTCTGGTAGACGTGAGCCAAGACGTCTTCACGGTGGACGAAGAATCAAACGACCCAGGCTTCGCCATTTACCGCGCTGAGTCTGACGAAACCATGATTGCGTTCTCTGACCGTCTGTACGGTCGCTACGCAGCCGTTGACATTAAGGGGCACGTCAAGAAGGGCGAGCTCCTCACTCGCGAAATCGCCGACGCTATTGAAGCCGACGATCAGATTTCGGAAGTGCTCATCATGAGCGTCCTGACCGACCCAAGCCTCCGCGGTATTGCGCCTAAGAGTTACGGTATCGACATGGCTACCAACAAGCTCATTGATATCCACGAACCAGTCGGCGTTATTGCCGCCCAGTCCGTCGGTGAGCCTGGTACCCAGCTAACCCTGAACACCTTCCACGCCGGTGGTGTGGCTGGTGAAGACATTACCCAGGGTCTGCCACGTGTTGACGAGTTGTT
>DATIBT010000078.1:0-2137 GCA_035457345.1 Saccharimonadales bacterium (SeqCode)
GGCGTACCCGCCGCGCCATAATCCCGTCGCCGACTATCTGTTGTTTTACACGGCAATGAACCCCAAAGTTGCCGCACCCTTCAACTTTGAAGGCCTTATGCTCCCCTGGGATGCGACCAGCTGGCGGCGTTTTTTACGCGCCTTCCACTACACGCTCAACGAGCTTAGCCCCTTATGTGTCCCAAGCTATGCCTTTGGCAACCACGACATGCCCCGGCTCGTCACCCGTCTCGGCGAAGACGCAGCCCGCAGTGCCGCTATTATGCATCTCACCTTACCGGGTATGATCTTCATTTACTATGGGGAGGAACTGGGCATGCGAGACAGCCCCATCCCACGCGAATTCGTCCAAGATCCGGCCGCCGCGGGCGATCCTAAAGGTGTGGGGCGCGACCCGGCCCGTACCCCCATGCAATGGTCGGCGCAAAAACAGGCCGGATTTTCTACAGCAAAAACCACCTGGCTACCCGTAGGCGCAGATTATAAAAAACGTAATGTTGAGACAGAAAGTAAAGACCCGCACTCGTTCCTCTCCCTATACCGCGCACTAGCGAAACTGAGAAACGAATCCTTTACTATGCGCTATGGCAATATAGAACTTATAGATGTCGACCACCCCGACATACTATGCTTTACCCGTTTTAAAGACGAAGAAGATGAGCGCTTTACCACACTCATCAACTTCTCCGATAAACCGGTTACACTAGCGGCTGGTCTGCCTATACGGAAGCTTCTCCTCAGCAGCAGTCCGAAGACCAAGCTGCATAATACCCTTAAAGGCAGTATCGAGCTGCTCCCTCATGAGGGCGCCTTGTTTGTACAATAACTGGCGAGCCTCTTGCTTGCGGTCATGGTAATCGATAGCACTCAATAGTTTATTAACCGAAGCCGCAACGGTAAATTTAGTAGCCGCATGCATGCGTTCGGCAACCGTCAGTGGACCAAGATAAGCGGCGCGGGCAATACCATTTGCAAGCGATAGCGGGTCGTCTGGCTTTACCAGCAACAGGCCGCCGCAGTCGGTTTCGGGCAAACCCCCAGCGTTTGAGGCCACCACGCGGCAACCAGCATGCTGCGCCTCAACCGAGACAATACCAAAAATTTCCTTCCAATAAATATCGCTCGACGGCATAACAACAATATCATGCTCAGCCATAAGCGCGGCCATATCTGCCGGTGAGCGTCTGGCCGGCACGACAGTGACATTTGGGTGAGCCTGTAACAACGCATGAATCACCTCACCGTCTGGCGTATCCTTTGCGGCAGCCGTGGCTGTGACTTCTATATTCATGCCACGCAAGCTTCCTACATGAAGAGCCGCTAGCAATGTATAAATGCCCTTATCTGCCTTAAGGCGGCCAGCAAACAACACCTTAGGCTTGCCGCCAAGCGGACGGTCTGGCCGCTCAACTTTACTAAAGACAGGTTCGGCGAACGGGTAAACGGCGGGCATACGCTCAAGCGGCTGATGCATATATTTGCGCCACATTTTGGCCGCAAACTTGCTCGGCGCAAGCAATTGCTTGCCTGTCAAACCACTGAAATCGAAAAGCGGATCATTGGCACCGCACGACAAAGGCGGGCAGTGCAAAATGGCATAGGCAGGTCGCCTGGTTTGCACATCTAACGGATAGGTCACAAATACTAGCGTGTCATCGAGCTTGCTTAGCTCTTCTTTTGTCGCAACAGATGCAAAAGTAATATCAGGAAAGTCCTCTCGGCCATCGTTAGTGCCAAAACCAACAGTAATCATCCGCGCGGGAATACCGCGGCGCTGCAGCTCCCTAATGTGCCCCACCGTATAGTTCTCCGACCCACCTGCCCCTGCCCTAAAAGGGTGAGAGGCCGACCAAACAAACGATATCATACAAACGTGCTTCCTCTTATGACACTATTAAGCGTAAAAGGTTTTGCGCATATTGTATGTAAGATAGTTCGCTAGCGTCCTGTGGCGCTTTTAGTAACAGAACAATAGGAACCGGTGCTAACTAGCAGTCTTACGACGAAATATCCACGAAGCAACCGGCACGGCAACAACTAAAATAGCGACACACCACACTATAGCCAGCCACAAGTGATTGCCGACCGGGAGGCCGAGCATAAGGGCGCGAACCGCCTCAACGATATGTGTGATAGG
>DATIBT010000079.1:0-7376 GCA_035457345.1 Saccharimonadales bacterium (SeqCode)
CCCCGCCGACCAGAACGGCCCCAGGAATCAGCCTCCCGTATCCACCCAGTCCACCACACCCCCGCCGACCAGCACCGCGCGTGCGGGTTCCGGCACGGGTGGGACCGGACGGGGCGCTCAGACAGCACGGCCGGCCTCGGCGCCCCCGGCGTCGCAGCACCGCCCGCCCGTGGCTTCTCCGGTGTCCCCGGCGAAACCGCAGGCACAGGCGTTCCCCTCCGCGGACGCTGAGCCCGACCCGTTCGCCTGGACCAGCCCCTGGACCAACACCGCCACCGACCTGCCCGTCCCTGGCCCCCGTTACGCCGGTGGCACCTACGCCGCCGACAACATCTGAGGGAGAAGCGAATGTCCCCGTTCACCGACACCAACGTGGGCCTCATTGGGGCTTTCGTCGTCGCCATCTATCTGATGGCGACCAAAAAAGGGACCGCACTGGCCCTCCCGGGTATCGCGGTTCTGGCAGCACCCATGACCTCGCACACCTGGTACAGCGGAGCCCCTCTGTGGGCCCAGTACACCCAGGAGGCGCTGGTCTGGCTGCTGGTCATCGGCGGCATGGTCGCCTACGCCACCAACCTGCACCCGCCTTACAGCAAGGCCCGCACCAGGGTGACGCGCATCTGCTTCTACCTGGCGACACTGGTGGCGTACACATTTCCGCTCCTCGTCCTGCTGTTCAGCGGGGCGAGCGTATGGACAGTGGTGATCGTCCTGGGCATCGGGCTAATCGCGCTCATCGTGAGTGCGGCCGTCGCGGGCTTCATTTGGTACAGACGCGAGACCCCGGACAACCCGTACAACCGCCGGACCTCGGACAACATCGCGCCGGTCACCCCGGCGGGACCCCGGGCGGCCGACTACCAGGCTGCTTCGACACCGCAGCGCGGACCGTACGACCCGGATCAGGTGCGCCGCCAGCGTCCCCAAACGGGTGCACCACAGCACCGCGCCCACAACTGAAAGGATGAGGCCACCGGCTCGCCGCACACTGCGGCGAGCCGGCCCTCGGCAATCTCAGCGGTAGGATCAATCCCTACTGCTCACGGCTCGTAGCTTTTTGGCTCGCCGTGAGCAGTAACTCACCCACCTTCGACAAAGAATGCATATTGTGCACACAAAAAGAGCATCCTTCCCGGATGCTCTTTTTGATATCTTTACTCTACTATAACGTTCGGCGTACTAATTCGCGCTTAAAGAATTCCAGCTTATCGCCTTCGTTAATCTGTAACTTGCCCTTGGTCTTAAGCTGGAGGCCACACATCTCCCCTTCAAACACCTCTTTGGCCTCCTGATGATTGCGCTGCACATTACCCACCTCTGCCTCTGCAATCTGTTCGCCATCACGCAGGACACGAGTTAGGAGGCGGGGCTCAATCTTACCTTTCGTGACTTCTCCACCACAAATAACCTCGTCTTTAGTGGTTTTAAATATGCCCTTTATCACCAATTTGCCTATTTCAGTCTCCACTACCTCAGGTGCAAGCATTTGCTCCAGTGACTGCTTGGCGTCATCTATGAGTTCATAAATAATGCGGAAAATACGTACCGGCACCTTATCGCGCTGAGCTTGGCGCTTAACTGCCGGGGGTAACTGAATATTAAAGCCGTAAATGATAGCCTGAGAGCTTTGTGCCATACGCACATCATTCTCAGAGATATTACCCACACCTGAACTAATGATACGGAGGGCCACTTCGTCGTTCTCAAGTAGTTTCAAGCTATCTGCCACAGAAGTAAGAGAACCTTGCACGTCTGCCTTAACAATGACTGGTATAAGCTGCTTCTCTTTGCGACGATTCATAAGCTGCAACAGATCACTACTAGAGACGGCCGAGGATTGCACATCTTCTTTACTTTCCGTAGCGTTTTGGGTGGAACGTTGGCGAGCCTCTTTCTCTGATGCGACAGCAGTAAAACGGTCGCCAAACTCTGGCAACATTTTAAAACCGGTAACTGTAGCAGGAGTAGATGGGCCAGCCTCTTTAATAGGACGACCCGCATAATCTTGGAGCGTACGAATTTTAGCATAAGCGCCGCCGGCTACGATAAAGCTGCCGGCTCGCAGGGTACCGTGCTCAATAAGCAGCCCAACAACCGCACCCCTTCCCTGTTCCATGTGTGATTCAATAACTAAGCCCTCTGCCGGACCATCCACTTCAGCGCGGAGATCTTCCAGATCGGCCACCAAAAGGACAAGCTCAAGAAGCTTATCAAGATTCTGCTTAGTCTTGGCCGACACCTCAACCATAACAGTGTCACCGCCCCAATCTTCCGGAGTGAGGCTATGGTCGCTGGCCAACTGGGTTTTAACACGATTGGCATCCGCTTCAGGCTTATCAATCTTGTTGATTGCCACTACAATACGTGCGTTTGCTTGTTGGGCGAATTTAATTGCCTCAACAGTTTGGGGCTTCACACCGTCATCGGCGGCTACTACAATGATGACTACATCTGTCAGGGCGGCTCCGTGCTGCCGCAATGCACTGAATGCTTCGTGTCCAGGAGTATCCAACAAGGTGATCTTGCGGCCATTGTATTCTGTCTGGTATGCGGAGATATGTTGAGTGATGCCACCCGCTTCGCCGCTCACGACTTTGGTATCAAGAACGGCATCTAGCAGGCTGGTTTTGCCGTGGTCTACATGTCCCATAACGGCGACAATAGGTGGACGAGTCTGCGCCTTATCACTTTGTGAACGCTCGCTGCGTTGATGATGACCCGTCTGGGCTTCCTCTTTTTTTGCCTCTAGTTCAACATCGAGGCCAAGCTCTTCAACAATAATTTGGGCCGTCTCCAGATCGATCTTCTGATTCACGGTCGCCATAATGCCATTCTTGAATAGCTCGCCAATGAGCTTGGTAACAGGCAGATCCAATTGAGCCGCCAGTTCTCCGACGGTAATCATGCCTGGTATCACGAGTGTTTTGCTGGCCATGAGTACCTCCTTTCGGTAACTTGGCGGCTCTCAGGAGCCACTTACTTCTTTAAGCTAAGTGAAATCTTGCGGTTTTCTTTGAGGATCTCCAAGATCTTGAAGGTCTTCTTTTCGTTGAGTTTGAAGATCTTTTCTGGGTCAACGCCGTCACCTTCGCCAAGCTCAGTGACGTGAACCAGGGCTTCAACCGCCGGGCTCAACTGAATGAACGCGCCGAATGGGGTGATTCGCGTAACGGTACCCTCAACTTCGTCGCCTTCTTTAAACTTCTGGACTTCTTTAGCCCATGGGTCTTCCTGAAGTTGCTTCAGGCTGAGGCTCAGGCGGTCTTTCTCAATAGAGATGATCTTGGCTTCAACCGTGTCGCCAACCTTGACATAATCTGTTGGGTCGCTGACGCGCTCCCAGCTGATCTCACTAATGTGGATCAAGCCTTCGATACCGTCAACATTAACGAACGCACCAAAGTCTACTACCCCAGTAACAACACCTTTCACGATGTCGCCAACCTTGAGCTTCTCAAAGCGTTCGGCAAGGCCTTCTTTGATAGCTTCCTTCTCAGAGAAAATGAGCTTGTTGGTCTTGCGGTCAGCATCTAAGACGCGGACTTTAATGGGTTTGTTTATGAGAGCGTTCAGGCGCTGCAGAATTTCGTCCTTGTCGGCACCAGCTACCCGAGGATAGTGTTCGGCGCTCAACTGACTAACCGGCATAAAGCCGCGGATGCCCTCAAGTTCGATTAAGAGACCACCACGGTTTGCGTCGTAAGCGCTTACTTCGATCACCTCTCCAGCATCGAATACTCGCTTAATTTCATCCCAACCGCGATCTTTTGCTGCTTTACGCAGACTTAAGAGGGCGTAACCGTCCTCGATTTCTGGGTCAACAACACTCGCCGTGACCTCGTCCCCCTCGTTAAGATTGCGGCCACCGCCGATTTCACGCCGCGGCACCAGACCGACGCCATGCGCACCCAAATCGAGCCAAAGCTCGTGCTTACGTACGGTCAGCACCTTGCCTTCTACAACCTCCCCAGGGGTAAGTTGTGTGACTTTCTCCTGCTCAAGGAGTTCGTCCATAGTAATAGTTGTGGCTTTCGCCATAGTGTTAAAAACACTCCTTCCAAGTATATTTTCTTCGGGGCGCTCAAAAATAAGCGCCAAAAGATTACTTTTATTGTACCCTTTTACGAATAAAAAGCCAAGGGGTCTAACTGAGGCTCGTCAGGCGACGTCGCGACTGAACAAACCGGCTGCCGATGAAGGTAAGCACGCCCAAGCCTACAAAAGTTATCGCAGCATCTTCAACGCCTGTCGAAGGAACTGTCTTGGGAGTTTGCTGGGCAACGCGAGCTTTATCCTCTGCGGCTTTCTTTTCGTCGGCAGCTTTTTTGGCTGCGGCAGCATCGGCAGCAGCCTTAGCATCTGCGGCAGCTTTGGCGTCTGCTGCTTGTTTATCTTTAGCAGCTTGCTCATTCTTGGCCTTTTGGGCAGCCGCTTCGTCTGCCTTCTTTTTATCGTCAGCAGCCTTCTGCTCGGCGGCCTTACGGTCGGCCTCCATCTTCTTGTCAGCCTCTGTCTGGCCAGCAGATTGGTGGGTGGGCTGTTGAGCGACTGATTGCGGCTTACCGCCTTGGGCGTAATACTCGGAACGGCCCTTGGCCCACTTTACCCCCAGTACTACAGCGGCCAACAACAAAGCTCCGATAACAATAAATATCAGCAATGAACGTAATGGATTAGTTTGAACTGTTGGCTGCATGTCGCTCCCCTGTTGTCTAAAAATAACTATATAACACTTGGCCTTTAAGCGCAAAGGGTGCCTTACCGTGCTACACTAGACTCATGATTACAGCGGTAGATGTGGGGGCCACTAAAACACTAGTAGCACAATTTGATAAGGGGCTACGTCCAATCGGCCAGAGCCGTTTTCTGACGCCCCACAATACCGATGAATTCCTACAACAATTAGAAGACCATCTGAGTGCTTTTGACGCCATAGACAGCCTTACTGTGGGCGTACCAGGTATTATCGACTACGAAGGAGTCGTTCTACGCTGCAGCAACCTTCCATGGAAGCATTTCGCCCTCCGCCACCATCTGAACGCTCGTTACCAAGTGCCAGTTTACATTCAGAACGACGCCAAACTAGCAGCGCTCGCAGAGATCAATCATTTACCCCATGTGCCGCATCTGGGACTCTACTTAACAGTCAGTACGGGTATTGGCAGCGGTGTGATAATCGATGGAAAACTCCTCCCCGCCTTTTACAGTGGTGAAGCAGGCCATATGCGGGTTTACTTCGAAGGTAAATGGCAGCAATGGCAAAAATTTGCCTCAGGTAGCGCGCTCGTAAAACACTTCGGTAAACGCGCCGAAGATTTCACTCGCGAGTCCGAGTGGCGCGAGGTAGCTGACAGATTAGGTCGTGGACTTAATTGTCTCATACCAGCCCTTATGCCAGATGTCATCGTATTCGGTGGGGGCGTTGGCAACTATTTCGAACATTTTGATGAAGAGTTATACGAAAAAATTAGCATCCTTGAACCCTACATTGACCTCCCGAAGCTTGTTAAGGCCCATCACCCCAACGAAGCGGTATTATTTGGCTGTTACTACTATGCTACCCACCAACTCCCTTCTTAGACAGCTTAAAAATGACTTTGCCTTCCATATCTTCGAAGAAGGCGACGTCTTTAAGTGGTCACCAGGTGCTAATCGGATAACATACGCCCCGATCACCACTGTAGAGGATATTTGGGATCTTCTACATGAAATCGCCCATGCGCAGCTAAATCACTACGACTATGCACTAGATATCGAACTCCTCCGTAACGAAGCGGCGGCATGGCAGTATGCCAAAAGAGTACTTGCCCCTAGGTATGGGCTTGAGATAAGTAATGATCACGCGCAGGACCTGCTCGATAGTTATCGGTACTGGCTCCATCGGCGCAGCACTTGTCCGACGTGCAGGCAGAATGGCTTCCAAACCACACAAAACACCTACAGCTGTACAAACTGTAGGTGTTTGTGGCGGGTCAATGATGCCCGCATATGTAGATTACAACGAGTAAAAATTACTCAGCAATCTTTTTGACAACCGTCTGGTCAGTGTTGACCACTTTGCGGCGACGGCTGATCATACCGCCCTTACGGCCGGCTTCGCGAGCAAGCTCGCGGTTGGCGGCAAAACCGCCGGTGTGGCCAAGTTTGCCACCTTTAGCGCCAATACGTGCGTAAAAATCTTTACCATGGCGCGTCTTGTTTGTGGAGGCAGCCTTACGGCCACCAGCAACAGTACCTGGCATAGGTATTATTCTCCTTTTATACCTCACATATGAGTTGTGATTGAAAGCATTTTAGCAATGTTTATGCTTTATGTCAATATTTACACAAGCAATTTGCGTGACATTGTTATAATTTACTCTTTACAAATTTATATCACCGAATAAAAATAGCCTGTTAAACCTATTGCGGGGGAAGCATAAGAAATATCGCCCATGGCGTTAGGAGAGCCACCCTAAGCCCTGGCAAATGCAGAATAATAAATGGAATCATCTGGGTGTGCGAATAGTGCGTGCATACGCGCTTATAAGCCTACAGGCCAAAATAATAGCCAAATCCCTGTGAGGCTCTAGAACTCTAGAACTCAAGAATGAATTAATGAATGATTGCCCTAATAAGCCAGTTAGCTAACTAGCTTATTAATTAGAAAGTTAACAAATTAATTATCGTAATAAAGAGAAAACCCTCGGCAGTAACCGAGGGTCTTCTATAAAACGGCACCGTGCTAGTTTCCCACCTAAAAGGCAGTATAATCGCCGCAGCTGGGCTTAACTTCTGTGTTCGGAATGGGAACAGGTGTCTCCCCAGCGCCATGGGCACCGAAATGCGGGCTGGACGTATCCTAGCGCGCGTTTCGATGTCCATACGGGACCGTGCAAGGTTCGTAAGATGTAAAAGAATGATCGTTAGTGTTGGTAAACACCAATCACTAGTCAAACCTACCTTATCAGTAAACTTTACTTGCCGAAGCTAGAAATTTCACTGAAAAGGACATAAAAAGTCAATCGCCCTATTAGTACGCTTCGGCTCCATACATTGCTGTACTTCCACCTTGCGCCTATCAACCAGTTATTCTTTCTGGGGGCTATAGGGAAATCTAATCTTGAGGTCAGTTTCGCGCTTAATATGCTTTCAGCGCTTATCTGGTCCGTACATAGCTACTCGGCACTGCGCTTGGTAGCACAACCGACACACCAGAGGTACGTCCACCCCGGTCCTCTCGTACTAGGGGCAGATCCTCTCAAATTTCCTGACGTCCGTACCGGATATAAACCGAACTGTCTCACGACGTTCTGAACCCAGCTCGCGTACCACTTTAATCGGCGAACAGCCGAACCCTTGGAAGGTGCTCCCCCTCCAGGATGTGATGAGCC